>NZ_JBEONQ010000018.1:0-102892 GCF_040544445.1 Undibacterium sp. GrIS 1.8
CGGCAACTTTCGACTGGCTGGTCAAAAGGCAGAATGCTATCGCATCTGACCCTTTGACTTTTTATTCAATGTTGCTCTTCGTACTTGAATCCGCCCCATATTTATTTAAAATAATAGGGAGTATATTAAAATCAATCTTATTACCCCTATCAGCGGAGTGAAATAAATGCGGATTTTATTGGTAGAAGATGATCAGATGATAGGCGAGGCCATCAGAACCTCTTTGCGTCAGCTTGAGTACGTCGTTGATTGGGTGCGAGACGGTGGCTTGGCGGATTCTGTTTTACAAACTGAGCATTTTGACCTGGTGTTGCTGGATTTAGGCTTGCCAGGCAAAGACGGAATTGAGGTGGTGCGTAGCTTACGCCTGCGCAAGGTGAGTATACCGGTCATCATTATCACTGCCCGCGATGGATTAGAGGACAGAATTAAGGGATTGGATGCTGGTGCTGATGATTATGTGATCAAACCATTTGCGATTGAAGAACTGGCAGCGCGTCTGCGTTCTGCCCTGCGGCGCAGCTCTGGGCAAACTGAGCCTGCGATCCAGATCGGCGATGTGCTAATTAATCCTGCGACACACGAGGTCAAACGTCATGATGTGACGGTACCTTTGTCAGCCCGTGAATACGCAATGATCGAGGCTTTGTTGCTGCGACCGGGTGCAATTTTGTCTCGTGCGCAGTTAGAGGAGCGCATGTACGGCTGGGGTGAGGAGGTTGAAAGTAATACGGTCGAAGTGTATATCCATTCGGTACGGCGCAAACTCGGCACCAGCTTTATTCAGAATGTACGCGGGGTTGGTTACTTTATTCCTAAGCCGACATCAACTACAACATCAACTCCTACGACGTAACAACAACGCACAGTTTCTCGATGAAAATTACTTCAATACGCGCAAAATTATCGGTCTTTTTGATCGCTGCAGCCATACTCACAGCAATGCTAATAGGTTTGATCACTTATCGGCACACACTAAAAGAAAATGAAGATTTGCTGGATTACCAGTTGCGTCAGATTGCTTTATCGTTACGCGACCAGGGCGTTGTTGCCGACCCGTCGTATTACCAGCAAGGGGACGCTTTAGACGTCGTAATACAGATCTGGAATAGCAATGGCAGCATGCTGTATTTATCGGTACCGGGCGCACCTTTATTTGATCGCGCAACATTGGGCTTTACCGACGTGAATGTGCCGCCCAATATAAGTTTGAACACCTATCCAAAACGCTGGCGGGTATTTAGCGTTGCTACCAGAGACAGGATTATTCAAGTCGCACAACCCCTAGAACTGCGCACCGACCTCGCCGCAACAGCAGCGCTACGCAGCCTTACGCCGCTACTGGCATTTGTGCCGCTGATGGCGCTATTAATCTGGTGGACCGTAGGCAATTCTTTATTACCCTTGCAGCGAGTCGCCAAGGAGGTAGAACAACGCGATGCCCGTAGTCTGGAACAAGTAGCGGAGACCGATTTACCGAGCGAAGTGGTACCGCTGATCACGGCCCTCAACTCACTACTGGCGAGGTTGCAGCAAGCATTCTCCAGCCAGCGCGCATTTGTGGCTGATGCAGCGCATGAGCTGCGCTCGCCACTGACGGCACTTAAACTGCAATTGCAATTATTGGGCAATGCGCCGGATGATGCCTCAAAAAAGCAAGCCTTGGACCAACTCAACCAAGGGGTAGATCGATCTAGCCATTTAATAGAACAACTATTGATTGCAGCACAAACCGACCCGGCGGACACGCAAATCCAATTGCAAGCCAACGCGCCATCGACCAATATCCCAGAGCTGACGCGACAAACAATTGCCGATCTTTTCCCGATTGCGCAATCGCGGGAATTACAGCTTGAGTTAGCGGCACCAGAACAATTGCTGATCCCTGTTGACGCCGCACGTTTAAGCATCCTGATCCGCAACCTGATCGACAACGCCATCCGCTACACGCCGAACGGCGGGCAAGTACACACCAGCGTGATTGATCACGGACCGCAAGTTGAATTATTGGTAGAAGATTCCGGCCCCGGGATCGCACCATCCGATCGTGAGCGGGTTTTCAGCCGGTTTTATCGATTAAACAATCACCCAAGCCAACAAACGGGTAGCGGCTTGGGATTGTCGATTGTGAAGAATATTGCAGACCAATACGGCGCCCGGATTACGCTAACTAGTTCTGCTTTAGGTGGTCTGAAAGTCAGCGTCATTTTTCAAGTTAGTTCAAATTAGTTCAAGCTAAAGTGATGGTTATTTCGTCTTAAGTCTAATTTAAGTTTGTTCTTTTATTCTGCAGATGTCCCCACATTTTTAGGGCAATTTCCTTGCACTGATTTGTACAGACCTGCTGAATAGGAGCAAACATGAAAGCTAAAGAAATTACCATCGCACTGGTCGCCGCTGGCGTCTTATCTGTTGGCACCGCTAACGCATTCAACTGGAATGCATCTGACTGGTTTCATAAAAAAACGGGTGCGGCACAAGCGGATACGCCAACAACAATCGCCGGTTCGGCAATGTCTTCATCCCAGGCAAACACAGCGCAAAATACGCCGTCAGGCACAAGCGCCACCGCGCCTATCGGCCCCATCACTGCGCCCAATTATCGCGCTATTGTTGAGCGTTACGGTTCCGCCGTTGTGGGTATTAATACCGAAGCGATGCATAAAACCAGTATGGAGGATTCGGACGGCGCATCGAGTGATCCGTTCTCTCAGTTCTTCCGGGGTTTGCCCGGTATGCAGGGTATGCCAGGTTTTAACGGTCAAGGTCGTATGCAACCGCATGACGTCCCTGTGCGTGGACAAGGTTCAGGATTTATTTTAAGCAAAGACGGTTTAATTCTGACCAACGCGCATGTCGTCAACGACGCCGATGAAGTCACGGTCAAATTAAGTGATCGTAGGGAATACAAAGCCAAAGTATTAGGCAGCGATAAAGCGACCGATATCGCAGTATTAAAAATCGATGCTAATAATTTGCCAGTAGTCAGCCTTGGCGATACCAAACAACTTGGCGTTGGTGACTATGTTCTGGCCATCGGCTCCCCTTTCGGCTTTGAACAAAGCGCGACTGCTGGCATCGTCAGCGCAAAAAGTCGCTCATTGCCAGGCGACGGTTATGTGCCATTTATCCAGACCGACGTCGCAGTCAATCCCGGCAATTCGGGCGGTCCCTTGTTTGATGCTAGTGGCAATGTGGTTGGCATCAATTCACAAATTTATAGCCAGACCGGCGGCTACCAAGGCGTTTCATTTGCGATCCCGATTGAGGTTGCTTTAAACGTCAGCAACCAGATCGTCAAGAGCGGCAAAGTAGTCCATGCCAGACTAGGGGTAACGATACAAGAGCTGAATCAAACTCTGGCCGAGTCTTTTAAATTGAAACAACCAGATGGTGCCCTGGTCGCCAATATTGCACCCGATAGTGCAGCGGCCAGAGCCGGACTAGAGCCTGGTGATGTGATCCTTAAATATAACGATCAGATCATTAAGCGATCCGGTGATTTACCGGCACTGGTTGGCATTGGCAAACCCGGCGATAAAGCGACGCTGCAAGTGTGGCGCGCTGGTAAGGCGATCGAACTATTAGCCACGCTGGATACCGCAAAAGATGTCGCCATGAACGAAGATGCATCCCCAAGAAACCAAAATAAAGGCAGACTAGGTGTTGCGGTTCGCCCATTAACATCCGATGAAATTCGGCAAGCAGGATTGCCATCTGGTTTAGTGGTAGAGCAAGTAGGCGGTGCCGCCGCCCGGGCTGGGATCGAGGCTGGTGATGTGATTATTGCTGTCAACGGCGCCAACGTAAAATCAGTAACGCAACTTCAGTCACTGGTAGCTAAAGAAAATAAGCAGTTGGCATTGCTGATACAACGAGGCGACGCGAAGATATTTGTGCCTGTGAACTTGGGTTAAAAAGAAGTTGAAAAAGAGTGAGCGTAACTCAAGAAATACATCAACTGTTTGCTCAATAAAAAAATGCCCTTGTGATATTGCAAGGGCATTTTTTATTTTGCCAGACTTATTGTCGAGATTTATTTATCACGACTAATTTATCAAGACTTACGCAGAATTCTCCGCCTGATAATCGTATCAAAGTCCTGTCACTAAGTATGGATCAGAGAAATATAAGCGAGCTGATTCTTCTTTATTCAGTTAAATTTACTCCAAATGACATCGTTACAATTTACGGACTATCAATATACTCCCTGCTTTTTATCTAAAATACCCTTTCTTGTCCAATGATTCTATGGACAACTTAAATATACTGTTGGCAGTATATTTAAATCAAATATCAAAATAGATAATTACGCCTTGTACCAAGACCTAATTAACTAACTTCATTAATTAACTTCATTAACTATCCAGACTCCACACATATTGCATCTTGGCCCAAGTCTTTTGCGGCTGGCCGTTGATGCTTGCTGGTTTAAATTTGCATAAGCTCAGACCCGCCACGGCTGCCTGATCTAGTTCTCTGTGTCCGCTGGATTTCTCAATTTTTGAATCCGCGACCTTACCATCCAAGCCAACCAGCAATGCCAGCGTGACGGTGCCGGTGTATTCGTTACGTAAAGCGGTGCGCGGATATTCTGGCTTTTCACAAGATTTAGCGTCCACTACCGCGGCGACCGTGACTGCTGCTGGCATGCTGTCAGAGCTATTGGCGCTGCCCTGCTCTGTATTGCCGCGATTGATTGCACCGGCTGGAGGATAGTCAGCCACTCTTTCTGCAACGATGAGTGCATCGGACTGGACATGGATGTCTGGCGGTGTAATCAATGGGATCACCGGATTCCGCATTTGTGTTGTCTGAGGGTGGATTACTGGCGGTATTAAAGGTTCTACAGGCTTGGGCGGTTCTATTACGGGCGCCACATACACCACATCCGGCGTTGGGAAAAATACTAGGCTTGCTGGCTTTAAGCCATATACCAGGCCAGCGACGATCGCCACATGCAGAGTAACGACGATTAACCCGGACATGGACGTCTGTTTTTTGTTTGCATCAAGTGTGAAGTTCATATTGCGCCTCTTCTATTGTTTAGATTTGCTATGAAAGAGTAATAAATTTACTCTAACACGGCAAATATATATACCAAACAAAGAAATATCAACCACTTTAGGAAGAAATTATTTCTCTACAATAGAAATATTGATTCTATAAACAAGTAATATTTAGAACATACCTTAGCAAAAATAGTTAAAAACTCCCTTTTTGGCTTATTAATACGCTGATTACAATGCAATTTTGCTCATACCGATGATTTTAGACTCGTGCTAACATACCAAGCGGTAGAATAATTAACTCTCTCATCTAGCAATTTTTATTGAATAAACTATGATTGAACCTGCTATGAAACAAGAAGCTACAAGCATCCGTGTTGTCTTAGCCGACGATCATCCTATCGTCATGACTGGATTTGCGATGTCGCTGCAAGGTCAGGGTATTGAGGTCGTTGCTCAGGCAAAAACACCCGCAGAGGCGATACAGCAATTTGGCGATTTGCAACCCGACGTGCTGATATTGGATATTCGTTTTGGCGAGCACTTATCTGGCTTTGATGTAGCAAAAACGATTTTGCAAAACACCGCTTCAGCGCAGATTATTTTTTTAAGCCAGTTTGATCAGGATAGCTTTATTAAAGAAGCCTACCGTTTGGGTGGCAAGGCCTTTGTCACCAAAGACTGCGACCCTGCCGATTTAGCACAAGCCGTGCGTAAAGCGTATGCTGGCGAATTATATTTTTTGCCGTCGATTGCGGAGCGGTTGGCAAATCTATCGGTCAGAGGTGATGTCTCGCCACAATCGATGCTGGACAGCCGCTCGCTGGATATTTTTACCCTGCTGGCAGAGGGATTAACTAATGCAGAGATCGCGGAAAAGTTAGATATCTCTACCAAAACCGTCAGCAACACTAGCCAGATTATTAAAGAAAAATTAGGTGTGCAACGCCAGGCAGAGATGACCAAGCTGGCGCTTAAGCATGGCTTAATTCAGACATGAACTCATATTCAATTCCAAGCCAGCGTTTAGTTCAAATGTCAGTTCACTTTGGACATAAGCAATGCTAAGCTTTTTTTTAAGCTTTCTTGCCGGATTCCAGAATCGATTTCATCGTTGGAAGAACTGGAGCATACGCCAGCAATTATTGTTGATTACCTTGTTGCCAGTGACCTATCTATTTTGCATGCTGGTCTGGCATTCTTACTGGCTGCACTCGCACGAGGTAACGGCAGAGATAGAAGAGCGTGGAAAGATTGTTGCCAAAGTGCTGGCTGAGAGTAGTGAATACGCACTGGCAACAGGCAAGCTGTCGGAGTTGCGTTTATCGCTGGACGGTTTGGTGGAGTCAGAGCGCGGCATCGTCAGTATCGATATTTTAGATGCCAACAAAAAAATCCTGCTCCACAGTCAACTCAATAGTCAACTTAATAGCCAACTCAGTAGCACGCTCAACAGTCAGCCTGTCGATAACAATCAAGCCGAGCTTCGCACTTTTGATGTGCCTATTGAAAAGCGCTTGCTCTGGGTAAATGTGATCTCCGGCATTGATAACGCGCTGTTAAAGAATAATCAGAATAGCCCCAGCAATAGCGACCACTCGGGTGCCAGCGCACAACTTGCAGGCTATGTCCATGTCGTCATGTCACCCAGTGATTTACAAGGTAAACAACAACGCCGGTTCGGTCTCGAACTGGCCGTAGCCGCCTTGGGCTTACTGGTCAGCGCCCTGCTGGCAGTGCATTTATCGCGCACCTTATCAACATCATTTAAAAGTTTTATTGAAGCCTGCCGTGACATTCGCAGGGGGCGCTATCCAGTCGATCTGGAAGTCAAAAATGGCGGCGAAATCGGCGAGCTGCAAGCATCCATTAAAGAAATGGCGACTAGCTTGCAGCAGTCAACTTATGAGCTAGAAAGCAAAGTCACCCAACGTACACACGAGTTAGAAAATTCGCGTAACGAGGCCTTAAAAGCCAACGCGGAGAAACGCAAGCTAATCCAAAAAGTCCACACCATTGTTGAAGAAGAACGTAAAAGTATCGCGCTGGAAGTGCATGATGAATTAAATGCTGCCCTCATCGCAGCACGACTGCAATCACAAAGAATCGCCGATCTAGTGACGCAAATACCGGCGACTGTCCAAACCGATGAGATCAGACAACATGCCCTCTCCATCAACCAGATAGCACGTACTTTATATAATAATGGCCGCTCCTTAGTGCGTAGACTGCGACCAGAAGTGTTAGATATGCTGGGACTTGAGGGTGCAGTAACTGAGATGGTAAACAGCTACGACAGCACGCATACGACATGCACGTTTAGCTGTACAACCAAGGGTGATTTTTCTCATTTGGATAACGCGACAGCGATGTCGGCGTATCGGATTATTCAGGAAGCTTTATCCAACATCATCAAACATGCAGAAGCCAGTGAGGCGCATGTTTTACTGCAACTAAATGCGCAAGAAAATAAGGTGTATCTGCAAATTTCTGACGATGGAAAAGGTTTTTCTGAAGGTGATGTCACTGCAGGCATAGGCCTAGTCGGTATGCGCGAACGTGTATTTGCGCTGGAGGGGGAGATTCAAATTAAATCCACAGCATCAACAAGATTAATAGCAACATCAGAAAAAAATACTGGGACAATTATTTCTATTTGGTTTGCGGCTGTATCGAAAAAAACTATTCCTTAATGCCGACAAACCCGCATAATTTTGCATAAGCCTTAAAGTAGTTATAGCCGACATCTCATTGGATATTTAAACATGAACATCACTATCCTCTTCCCTACCCAAACAGAAGCAAGCCAGTTTCAACGTGATGATGTATCCACGATGATTTCTGGCGTAGGCCTGACTGCGACCGCGCTTGCGACGATGAAGGCAATTCAGCAATATCAGCCGGAGTTGATCATCCTCGCGGGGATCGCTGGGGTTTATCCGCATGCGCCATTCAAAAAATATGATGTGGTATTGGTAGAAACAGAGGTCGAAGGTGATTTGGGGTTCTTCACTAAGACCGGTTTTGTACACATGGCACATTTGCCCATTGAGATGGAGTTTGAGCGACGCCATACTTTGGCTTGTCCACATCTGTCCTTAAATTCCCCTTTCCGGCTGGCAAAAAGTATGTCGCTGAATGCGGCATTAGCACCCTTTGTTGATGTACAAAATATTGATATAGAAAATATGGAAGGTGCAGCTTTTTTCCATGTCTGCCTGCAAGAGCAACAAAAGTTTTTAGAGCTGCGGGCAATCTCTAACATTGCACAGATTGGCGATGATGATTGGGATATGCAAGGCTCAGTCAAAGTGCTCACTGAAGGATTGCATCAACTGATTGATATTTTGCAAGGACAAGGCTAAGCATTTAGCAATTAAATGCGTCAATTTTTTTATTTTAAAGGAACCGTGATGTACACACTTTTCTACTCCCCGGGCACTGCCAGTATGGTAATCCATCAAGCACTGTTAGAAATAGGAGCACCTTTTGAATTGCGCCTGGTAGATTTCGCCTCCTGTGGTCAGCGCGCTGCTGGCTATTTGAAATTAAATCCGCAGGGTGTGGTGCCGACGTTGATGATTGACGGTAAAGCGATGGTGGAGTCTAGCGCAATTCTTATGATGCTGGCGGACCGCCATCCTGAGTCACATCTGGCACCGGCAGTCGGTACGCCTGAGCGAGACGCACTGTATCAATGGATCGTATTTTTGAGTAATTCGCTGGCGGCAACTTATCGTTTCTGGTTCTATCCTGCCGACCTTGGGACTACAGACACGACAGAACATACGCCTGAAGTACGTGTGGCTTTACAAAGAAAAATTGAAAGTGTCTGGGACAGACTTGATCAGCATCTGAGTATGAATGGTCCTTATTTATTGGGCGCAGATATCAGTGCTGCCGACTTACTATTGATTATGCTAATGCGCTGGTCACGTAATATGCCACGTACCGCACTCGACTGGCCTGCACTGAATAAATTTGCTGACTTAATGCGTACACGTCCAAGCTGGAAAGCGCTGTACCAAAAAGAGGGGCTGACGGATTGGACAGGATGGTAATACGGGTTATTTTGATGCAATAAAAAAGGAGCCGAGGCTCCTTTTTTATTCCCTGAATATCGAGAATTACTTCTTCACAGCATCAGCGGCTGGTGCTGTAGCGGCTGGCGCACTTGCCGGCGCTACGGTCACTGGCGCATTCACTATTTCGATTTTCGCTTTTGTACGGATATCGTCGATCAATTTTTTCAAGCTTTCTTGCTGGACTTGTTGCTTCAATCCGTCTTTAACTTCATCTAATGATGGGACGACTTTTGCACGAGAGTCTTCTAACAAAATTACGTGGTAGCCGAATTGTGATTTAACTGGCTCTAACGTGAATTTGCCTTTTTCTAATTTAGCTACCGCTGCGCCAAATTCTGGCACCATACGTGCCGGGTCAAACCAGCCTAAATCACCACCACTCGCTTTAGAACCCGCATCCAGTGTTTTTTGTTTAGCCAGTGCTTCGAATTGGCTTGGATCTTTTTGCAGCTTAGCGATAATGTCTTTCGCTTCGGCCTCTGTCGCTACCAAAATATGGCGCGCTTTATACTCGTTACCACCGAGTTTGACTTTGATTTTTTCGTATTCTGCTTTGAGCATGTCATCGCTGATGACATTGGTTTTCAAATAATCTTGAACATAGGCATTAGCCAAAATCGATTCTTTGGTCAACTGAGTCTGATCGATCACTTCTGGTGTTTTATCCAGACCTTTTTTTACGGCTTCTTGCGAGACGAGATATTGCAGCGCCAAATGATCAATGATCTCTTTGCGTGATTCTGGCGTGTCGGGCTGGCCTTGGGCTGCACGTTGCTTGACCATTAAATCGACAATGCTTTGGCTAATCGGCGTGCCATTGACGGTCGCAGCCGCTTTGGATGGAGCAGCAGCCTTGGATGCATCTTGTGAATTACAAGCAGTCAGGATCAGTAAAGAAGCAGCACTAGCTAACAAAATACGGGTATCAACACGGGACTTGATGAACATCTTTAGATTTCCTCTATAAGGTAAGTAATTGTATTCGGCTCAATATTCAGCTTGAGTTCAGCTCAGGTGATAAATGCAGAAAGCCGCATATATTAGCAGCATTGCATGGCATTGCTCAAAATTGGCAAAGAGATTGTATTCAGGATGGTAGTCAATCCTTACGCCAGAGGGAAAAACAGCAGCACCTGCAAACCCGGTGCCGCATCTTGCAATAACATGTTGCCGCCGTGTCTTTGCATGGTGCGTTCTACTATTGCTAAGCCCAAGCCGGTTCCTGGCAAGCCCCGGTCTTGCGCACCGCGAGAAAAAGGCTTGCGTAACAAATCTCTCTGATCGGCAGCAATGCCTGCGCCGTGGTCGCGCACTGCCAATACGGCAAATATCTGCTCCTTGGTTTCTTGCAAATATAAACGCACCAGGACAGGCGCTTGGCCATATTTAGTGGCGTTATCCAATAAGTTAGCTAGCAATCTCTCGATTGCGATACTACTGGCTGGCGCTATCCATAACGCAGCGCTGGATTCGATACTGGATTCGACGCTTAAGCTGACGTGATCGTAGTCACCGGCGCTCAGCAGACGCTGTGTTAATGCGCATAAATCGACCCGTTCTTCCATCGGTTCGGCCTCGGCACGAGCAAGGTCTAAAAAAGAACCAACCAACTTATCGGCAATCTGAACATTGCGCACAATGCTGTCGCGTTTATTGTTGACTTCTGAAGTCTCGGGTAGCAGCTCTGCAGCCATACGAATGCGGGCAAGCGGCGAGCGTAAATCATGCGAGATCGCAGCTAACATCAAATCTCTTGCGGCATCTTGCTCTGCTCTTTGTGCTGCAAACTCTGCAAATTGGGCGGCTAACTGACGCACTTCTGCTGGCCCTGTGTTTGCTGCTTTTGCTGCTTTTTCTATATCTGCTGACCGTGTGCAGGAAATCGTATGGAGTTGCTTGCCGCTAGCCGCAAAGGCCTTAACGCTACGCTGCAAATCTAATAAAGGCCTGGCAATACGTCGGCTTAACCAGGCCGAGGCCGCGATAAATACCAAGACCACAATGAGGAAGCCGATCAAACCACGGCGGCGGATGTCTGGCCCTTCTAGCTCGCTTTGCACACCGACCCAAACTGGCTGTGCGCTGGTTTGTAATTCTAGCCATGTGGTGGTCTTACCTGTCTCACCGCTGACTGCCAGACTCATCACAGGAATACCTTGCGCATTTAACTCAGAAATCAGAGCACGGTAACGCGGCACCAGCGGCATTAGGCTGGCAGAAAATGGCGGTGGGCCGGGGATTAAACTAATGTCTGCCGTGACGGTTTTAGTATTTGGCAGCCCTGCTGGTTGACCGTCGCGTAAATTTTGTTGTACCGGCTTGAGCGCCTGTGCCCATAACGGGGCTGTTGAATGGGCAAAAATATTAGCTTGCTCATTAAATAGCAGGACAACAAATATGCCCGTCAACAAAATGCCCACAGTGACTTGGAGTAAAAAGATCCGTGCAAATAATGAGTCAAACAAAGAATCAAACCTTGAGTAAAACCATTTACTGAATAATTTATAAAATCTGCCGGCAAAGCTCTTGCCTGGACTGATTGTCTCCGCCAGATTTACAGGCTGAATTGTCGACTGATTAATGGGTGGCTCCACAGCCTCATTCATAGAGTTTTGGTTTGCGGACGACCTGTTGATTTTGTCTCTCATCTGGCGCTGCCCGTAAAGACATAACCTTCGCCTCTGACGGTCTCTACCCACTCACGTCCATTGGGTGCGCTACGTAACTTTTTGCGCAGTCTAGCGACTTGTACATCAACCGCTCTGTCCAGCGGCATGTAGCTGCCGGGCTGCACCGCTGCAGACAAAGCATCGCGGGACACGGTAACGCCAGGTTGGCTGGCCAAGGCGACTAATAGTTTAAATTCATTCGACGTCAGCTGTAAAATTTGCGGCTCGCGCTCAGTCGGATCAGTGTAAATTGCCCGCCTTGCCATTAAATCTAAAGTCAGGCCATCAAACTGCAATTGGGTACGCTTGGTGAAGACCCTGACCCGGCGCGCGAGTGCACGTACGCGCGCGACCAGTTCCCGCGGCTCAAATGGTTTAGCCAGATAATCATCGGCACCCAGTTCTAATCCCAAGACACGATCAATCGGATCGCCTCTGGCAGTCAGCATCAGAATTGGTAATTCATTCCCCGACTCGCGCAGACGACGGCATACGTCTAAGCCATTCGCATCGGGCAACATCAGATCTAACAGCAAGACATCCGGTTGATAAGTCGCCAGCGCCGCCATCCCGAGTACAGCCGTCACTGCGCAATGCGTTTGCATCCCTTCGCGCAATAGCAGCTCGCTAGTCATTTGCGATAACTCAATATCATCATCAATCATTAAAACTTTGGTCGGCTCTGCACGTGCAAACATTTCCATAGATGCTTCCCAATTGAATGAAATCAGAATCTGCATTGGTGGCAATGCGATGACGCAGTAAAGCGCATACGGCATGCGGTAGTCAAGTGGGGAGGTTGATGCTAAGTCGATTTTTTACTTTTAGGATTGCATTCGAATAAACACTGTTCGATAAAATAGTTCAAAAGGCTCACGATTGCTTTTTAAATAATTTTGTATGGCCAATATTAATATACTCCCCATTATTTTTATAAGAAATGGCTTATTAATCAAATAATCCATGGACAACTTAAAAATACCTACCCGGAGTATAAATATAGCACCATACAAGCTTCCTACAAAAATTGATAAGGGAGACAGATAACATTTTCCCGATCAACGCCTGAGCAGCACCTAAGCACGACCCTGCCACTATCTGGCATAGCGACTTATCCTCCTATAAGTTTGATTTGTGTCACTGTTGACATATTTTGACATTGGATGTCAAACACTGAAACCCGCCTTGCTCCTAGAATAAAGTCTGCTTATTTCACTTCTTTTATTTGTTTTTTTATTTATTAACAGGCCTTCACTAACTCGGCTCAGTTAACAAACTTAACCACCGGAGTCAATCATGAAAACAGCTCGGATTTCTAGCGTTGCGGTTTTATTCACTGGCACTTGCCTACTGATTACTGGCCTGACTATCGGCACAAGCGCATCAGCAGCAGAATTTACCGGACGCCATGGCAGTACCGCCAGTGCTAGCGGCGTAGTGCTGCCAAACCGTCAAGGCGGTGTATCAGCCGCCGGGCAAGTCACCGCTAATGGCGCACGAGGCGGCACAGCCAGCGGACAGGCAAATATCCAGACTAACGGGCAGCAAAGCGCTATCTATAGCGCGAGTGGCTCCGGAACGACGGCAAACGGCACAAGTTATAGTGGCACCAGTAGCGGTAGCTCCAGCTATAACAGCAGCACCGGTTACGCTGGCAATAACACCACTACGGTGAACGGAAAAACCGTGAATACCAGTACACAAAACGGAGCAACGACAGTGTCTTCCGCTAAGGGGACAAAGACTTTTGGTAGCCGTCACTAAATCAGATATTTTTAATATCTAAATCGAATAACCATCGCAGCGGTTTCAAGACCCATACACAATAAATCATCAACCAACGGAGCCTCATCATGCAAACTCAACGCGTCTCTATATCCACCTTGTTGAAGATGTTGACAGCCAGTCTTTTTATACTCGGTGCAGCACATAGTCAGGCAGAAGATGCTGGCTCAGTACAAAAAGCCTGCCGCGCAGATTTCTCTAAATTCTGCCCATCAATCAAACCCGGCGGTGGCCGTTTAGCCGGATGTCTGAAGGAACATCAAAGTGAATTATCTGCGGGCTGCCAAGAAAAAATGAAAGTAGTGTCATCCTGTGGCGAACAAATCAAAGAGCTTTGCGGTAAAGAATCTGATCCTAAAAAAATCAAACAATGCGCTAAAGAACATCGCAGCGAATTTAATGAAGAATGCAAATCCTCCATCACAGACAAATAATTTTTACTTATTTTTTAAGTCATCAATGCCAAGGCGGCGAGCCACATGATGCGTAACGAATTGACGACACAACTGATCAGCGCAAAGACCTTACCCTGGATTTTTGGCTTGCTATTAATTATTCTTCTAGCGGCCACTATCGAGGGGATAGTGCTAACGTTTTACAGTAAAAAATCCTATGATTGGCGCGCCTATGCGGCGACTGCGGTGGATATGATCATCCGCCGATTGATTGATGCATCGGGTATTTCTATCGCAGCACCAATACTGTTTTTTGCCTATACACATCGGATCAATACGATAGAACTTTCTACGCCTTTTGCATTTGTTTTGCTATTCATCGGGCAAGAGTTTTTTTACTATTGGTACCACCGTACGTCGCATGCAGTGCGGTGGTTTTGGGCGACGCACTCGGTACATCATTCACCGAATGAATTGAATCTAGCTGCGGCTAT
This sequence comes from Undibacterium sp. GrIS 1.8, assembly GCF_040544445.1. Lineage (NCBI taxonomy): Bacteria > Pseudomonadati > Pseudomonadota > Betaproteobacteria > Burkholderiales > Oxalobacteraceae > Undibacterium > Undibacterium sp. GrIS 1.8. Next base: position 14,438 of record NZ_JBEONQ010000018.1, read on the forward strand.
GCGCTTGGGCTGGACCGGTAAGCTGACAGGCACTAGTTTATTTTTTACGCCATTAGTCTGGTTGGGATTTGCACCAGCAACGGTAATAGCAGTAGTGGCGATTAATCTGCTTTATCAGTTTTGGATACATGCACCGTGGATACCAACATTGGGGCCGTTGGAGTGGGTACTGAACACACCAGCACACCACAGCGTGCATCATGCATCCAATCCTGAATATCTGGATTGCAACTACGGTGGCGTCCTGATTATTTTTGATCGCCTGTTTGGCACCTTCAGACAAGAGCAAGCTGGCATACAAATACGCTACGGCTTAACTGAAAGATTGTATAGCTACAATCCAATAAAAATTGCACTACATGAGTGGAGTAAATTAGTCAGAGATCTGTGGTCGGCAAAGACTTGGCTTATGCGAATAAAAATATTGTTTGGACCACCTGGTACGGTCGATAAGGAATACGGCAGCACCACTAACACGATCCACTCTATCAAGCCTGGAACATCGACATCATAAGTCCAACATAGCAAAAAAAACGCTTCTTAAAACCGGATCATTGCTATTAGCAAAGCCAATTTTTTAGAAGCGAAATAAAGTGCAGTCAATCTGCTGCACAAACCATACGGCTAAGAATTAATGTAAAAGCAAATCGTTAATCTCGATCAGATCAGCTTCTTTTAAAGTACCGGCAGCGGATTTAAGACGCAGGCCGTTCATGATCGTGTCATAACGCGCTTTCGCCAAATTTTGACGTGTGGTGTACAACTGCTGCTGCGCATTCAAAACGTCGATATTGATACGTACACCAACCTGATATCCCAGCTTGTTAGAGTCTAACGCGGATTGCGAAGAAATCTCAGCCGCCTCATACGCCTTTACCTGTGCCAGACCACTAGTGACGCCCAAGAATGCCTGACGGGCATTTTGTGCCGCTGTGCGGCGAGTGAAGTCCAAATCGCTTCTGGCTTTATCTTCTAATGCGATGGATTCACGCACCCGGCTGTCGACTGCAAAACCAGAGAACAGCGGAATATTCCATTGCACACCGATCGAGTTCGATTTAACAACACCGTTACCGTTAAGTGAACTATTACCGCCATTAGAATTACGACCGGAACTGGCAACCAGATCTAGCGTAGGATAATGACCGGCGCGGTTTCTGGAGATATCACGGCGTGCGATCTCTAACGAAACTTGTGATGCGACTACGCCGTAATTTTGCTTCTCGGCGGAACTCACCCAGTCACCAATCTGCGCCGGTTGTGGCGAGCTGATTTGAATACCACGTTTGAGGATCGCCAGATCACCGGCTTCTTTACCAATAATTTGTTGCAAGGCTGCGCGTTTGATTTGCAGGTCACTGATGCCTGCAAACTCTTGCGCTACCGTCAAATCGTAACGTGCCTGCGCCTCATGCGTGTCAGTAATGGTGGAGGTACCGACTTCAAAATTGCGCTTAGCTGAAGCCAACTGTTCAGAGATCGCCGCCTTTTGAGCTTGCAAAGTTTCCAGAGCATCTTGCGATGTCAGCACATCAAAATAAGCTTGACCAACTCTGACAATTAAATCTTGCTGCGCTTGTGCAAATTGCGCATCGCTGGCTACGACCAATAATTTACCTTGCTCATATTGCTGCCAGTTTGCCCAACGAAATAAGGGCTGGGATAAAGCTAAGCTATAGGTATTGGTGTAACCCGTGCCTTTACTCGTAAACGGCGCGTCGGGCTGAATTTCTGCCGTGGTGCGAACATCACTACCGCTCAAAGCCACGTTGGGCAACAAGCCTGCGCGTCCCTGCACTACTTTTTCTAAACCAGCCACTTGCGAAGCGCGCGCACTGCTGTATTGCGCATCGTTCGCCAATGCATCTTTGTAGATTTGCAGCAAATCAGCGGCACTGGCATCGAGAGTCAGAAAAACACCGGCGATCAGTGTGGCAATGATGGGATTACGCATGTAACACTCCGAAAGAGTAAATAAGTAGATAGGTAGGTAGTAAAGTAAATGATCAAAATCAGTAGTACAGACGTCAGTTAAAAACTTTGTTCCACAAGCTGCAATAAATTAAGTCGAAATTTATCAAAACGAAATTAATCGAAACAATCGAAGCGAATTAATCAAAACGGATTAATTAAAATCAATACACCGGCATTGCGTTATCCACCTGCTGTGCCCAGGCATGTACACCGCCGGTCAGGTTGATCACATTCGTAAAATCATGCTGCTCTAAAAAATGTGCGACTTGCATACTACGGGCACCATGATGGCAAATACAAACAATACTAAGGTCTGAATCAAGCTCCTGATGTCTAACCGGAATACTCTGCATCGGCATCAATACCGCACCGGGAATATGACAAGTTTCGTACTCCCATGGTTCCCGTACGTCGAGCAATAAAGGCGGTGTTTTTGTTTGATCCGCTAACCAGATGGCCAATTCAGGCGCTGTCATATGTTGCATGAGCCAATTCCTATTTTTTAAAATTTAAACTTGGATGCAGGCACAGATTGCGGCAATGCCGGTACGACTGTTTCAAACAAAGTCGTGGTCTTAAATTCTGTTGCTGATTCACGCAAAATAAGTTGTGCCGACATCGCAGGAGCTTGACCTGCGATCACAAACAGACGACCGCCGACGTTCAATTGCTGTTGCAAATGCGTAGGCACAATCTCTAGCGAACCACTGACAACGATCACATCGTAAGTATTGTTATTAGCGATTAAGCCGTTGCCAACAATCACGGTGACATTAGGAACATCGTTCTCGCGCAAATTGTGTTTAGCCGTTTCTGCCAGCGCCGGATTGGTTTCAGTCGTGGTGACATGGTGTGCCTGATGCGCTAACAAAGCGGGCAAATATCCAGTGCCCGTACCGATCACTAAAACTGACTCCTGCTTTTTAACGAACAGTTCTTGCAAAATACGTGCTTCGAGTTTTGGACTCAATGCAAAAGTGCCATCCGCAAGCGGTAACTCGGTATCAAAAAATGCCAGACTTTTTTGGCTTTCCGGGAAAAAGTTTTCACGCTTACAAATGATCAATAAATTTAAAACATCCTGATCCAGTACATTCCATGGACGGATTTGCTGTTCTATCATGTTAAAACGGGCTTGTTCGATATTCATATTGTTCACTCTGTCGCATTAATGATGGGGAACCCGCATTTTATCAAAGCGCGCTGCCACATAGAAGAATCCTTCACTAACTACACTGACTACACCTTCTGTACCGCTACTGCTTCAATTCTGAGTAAAGATAATTTGTTCAAGATAGCCATTTCTTTTTAAACCATTCGCCCAAATCGTCTAGATAGGTGTACATCACCGGCACAACCACCAACGTCAATAAGGACGAGGTGATAATGCCGCCGATCACCGCCTGCCCCATAGGTGCTCTTTGCTCTGAACCCTCGGTCAAGGCAAATGCCAGAGGCACCATACCAAATACCATTGCCAGGGTGGTCATCAAAATAGGACGCAACCTGACATGAGCGGCCTCTAACAAGGCATCGATCCGGTTCATCCCGTCCCTCCGTGCCTGATTGGCAAAATCCACCAGCAAAATCGCATTCTTGGTCACCAGACCCATCAACATGATGAAGCCGATAATGGAAAACATATTCAAGGTCGACCGGAAAAACATCAGTGCCAGGAAAACACCAATCAGTGTCATCGGCAAAGCAGTCATAATCGCAATCGGCTGCAAGAAGCTGGCAAACTGCGATGCCAAAATCATGTAAATAAAAATCACTGCCAAAGCCAGTGCAGACACAGCATAGCCAAATGATTCCGCCATATTTTTAGACGCTCCGCCCATCTGATAGCGATAACCTGGCTGCCATTGCATGCTGTCTAAAATCTTCTTGACCTCGGCGCTAACTTCTCCGGCAGAGCGCCCGACCACATTGGCTGACAGCTCAACCTCACGATTTAAATCCCGGCGATTAATCTGATTGGCGCCAGTCGATGCCTGGATATCAGCGACCTGACGCAAAGGCACCATCTTGGGAGAACCATCGGCATTGGTTTGAGAACTCGCCAGCATCAAGCGTGATAAATCATCTTGGTTATTTCTATCGCTAGGCGACAAACGCACTGATACATCATAATTTTCATTATCTGGTGCGCGCCAGGTGGTTGCGGCTTCACCCGCTAATAAAGGTCGCAAGGCATTCCCAATTTGTGCCACGCCAACACCAAGATCAGCACCGATATCACGTTTAGGCTGAATCGAAATAGTCGGCTTTTCAGCCTTCAGGCTAGAGTCCAGGTCCACTAAGCCAGGGATGGCGCGAAGGCGGCGCTGCACGTCTTCTGACATGATGGCTAATTGCTTGAGATCGGTACCAAGCAAGCTAAACCGTAGTTGTTTGTTATCGCCACCCACACCGTCCAGTGCGCCGATATGCGTAACGGTAATACCTGCAATTTGCGTTAAGCGATTACGCAATGGAATCGACATCTGCGATGTGCTTCTAATGCGATCTTTACGCGGGACTAGACGGATGTATGTCGTCACATAACTTTTACCTTGGGCGGAACCAGTATTAACGGTGCTGTAAGTATCCAAGACTTCTGGAAATTCTTTCAACACCGACTCAACTTGATGCACCTTGGTCTCGGTCAGTTCTAAGGAAGAACCAACTGGAGTATAAAAGGTGATGCCCGTTTCTGAGTAATCTGCTTGCGGAATAAACTCTGATCCTATCAGCCCACCAATAGGGATTAATAAGCCACCGATAAAAGTCAATGCGGCAATGAGCAAAGTCATGATGCGATGCTTGAGCGACCACCTAAGCATGTTCTGATATGCAGCAGAAAACCACTGTACACCGCGCTCAAATTGCTCCAGCACACGACCAATGGTATTGGCGTAAAACCCTTTGCGCCCTTTGCTAGCTTTATCTTCAGCATTGGCATGGACATCAGGATCTGGCCAGATCGACGACAACATAGGATCTAAGGTGAAAGAGACGAACATCGAGATCAATACCGCCGCTGTCACCGTAATACCAAACTGATGGAAAAACCGACCAATAATGCCGCCCATAAAACCTACCGGCAAAAATACCGCGACGATAGAGAATGTCGTTGCCAGCACCGCTAAACCAATTTCGGCAGTACCTTCTAAAGCGGCAGTATGGTGATCTTTATACTTACCATTCACCTTCATGCCGGCATGGCGCACGATATTCTCACGCACCACAATCGCGTCATCAATCAACAAGCCAACGCAAAGCGATAATGCCATCAACGTAATCATATTGATGGTGAAACCAAACATATCCATGAATAAGAAAGTACCGATCAAAGCGACTGGCAAAGTTAGGCCGGTAATCACCGTTGAGCGCCATGAATTCAAGAAGAGGAACACGATCAGAATAGTCAGTGCAGCACCTTCGATCAAGGTTCTACGTACGTTTTCTACACCGACACGTATCTGGCGAGAACCATCTTTAATGACTTGTACTTTGACACCGGGATATAAGGCTTTGAGCTGCGGCGTCAGATTCTTTAATGCCTCAGCCAAACCATCGGCAACTTCTATGGTGTTTTGTCCCTGGGCTTTTAAAATATCCAACGCCAGAGTGCGTTGACCGTTGTAAAGAGCCAGACTTTCTTGCTCTTCTTGTCCGTCAATAATGGTGGCCACTTGCGACAAAAAAACAGGTTGTCCACCGCGCTTGCTGACGATAATCCGACCAAAATCGGCAGGATTTTTGATACGGCCTTGTATCTGCACTACCTTCTCATTATCCAAAGAGCGTATCGCTCCCGTTGGTAATTCTTGGTTTTCATTTTTTACCGCATTAATGACTTGATCGACACCCAGGCCAAGTGCCTCCATCTCGTTGGGTTTAATATAAATCTTGATCTCGCGTTTGACGCCACCGACCAAAGTAACAGAGCCGACGCCGCGTACATTCTCTAAACGTTTTTTGACAATCTGATCGCCGATCGTTGTCAGCTCACGGAAATCTCTTTTCTTAATCGTGTCGTCGTTAGTAACGGATACCGAAAAAATAGGTTTATCAGAGGGGTCATAACGTGTGACGCGCGGTTCTTTCACTTCTTTGCGGAATCCCGACTTAATCAGCGCAACTTTTTCACGCACGTCTTGTGCGGCTTGTGCCGGGTCAACGGTTAAATCGAACTCCATAATCACCACAGAACTACCCTCGTAAGAACGCGAGGTCAAGGCGCTAATGCCATTGATGGTGTTAACTGATTCTTCTACTTTACGGGTGATGTCAGACTCGATGGTTTCCGGCGATGCGCCCGGATAATCGGTCTGGATTACCACCACAGGAAAAGTAATATCGGGGAACTGATCCACCCGTAAACGCTTGTATGAAAACAAACCCAACACCACAAACGCCACCATCATCATGGTCGCTAAGACTGGGTTGCCAATGCTAATGCGCGTAAACCACATGGCTTAGCCTTTGCTATTGGTCTGAGCGGCCGCTTGCAGTACCTTCACTGCAACGCCGGAACGCAAACTGCCGAGATTAGCTTTGACGATTTGCGCATCTTTCGCCAGACCAGATAAAACCTCTACACTAGCCGTACCATTACTCTCGCCTTGCAATCCCAGCGTCACATTTTTTTGTTGTAAGACATTGTTTTCAATCGCATAGACAAAGGCTTTATTGGCGTCGTATTGCACTGCCGTTTGCGGGATAGTCATCACGTCTGATTTTTTATCGAGTGCTAATTGCGCCTCGGCAAAGACACCCGCTTTAACTTGTCCATCCGTATTGGCGACCTGAATATAGGTCATGATAGAGCGCGAGCCGGACTGCACTGCCGGATTAATCCGCGTCACTTTACCGACGATCGCCGTAGTGATGCCCTCAACTTTGAGCGTCACTTGCTGGCCTAATTTGATGCTTGCAATATCCTGACTAGGAACTGCCGCTTCCATCTCTAACACACGTAAATCGACAATATCCAGTAAGCGATTATCGGGCGAGACTTTTTCACCCGGTTGTACACTGCGGACACTTACCAGGCCAGCAATCGGTGACTTGACGATGGTATCTGCCAAGGCTTTTTGTGCGACGGATAAAGCACCTTTGGCAGAGTCAACATTGGCTGCAGCGATCGCATATTGGTTTACGCCGTTATCAAAGGCGTTGGCTGAAATAAAATTTTTATCCAGCAATGCCTTGTTATTATCACGAGTTTGCTTGGCGATATCCAGCTGGCCTTGGGCTGCCTTGAGTGCGCCGCGTGCCTGCTCTAGCTTGGCATCGTATTCTGTGCTGTCCATTTTGACTAAGACCTGACCGACCTGCACGGCCTCACCTTCACGCACTAGCACTTCGCGCACTTCTGCCGCGACTCTGGCCTTGACTGCGGATTGATTCATGGCGCGCAAGGCACCTGATAAGGTCAAGGTTTTTTGAATATCGGAGGAAGCAACCGTCACAATATCCGTGGGTAAAAACTCTAATATTTGCGGTGTTTGTGGTGTGTTTGTGGTCGCTGTCACGCTGGCGACTGCTTTTTGCGCTGTGTTTGTATTTTGTAAGCTGTCGCTCGATTTTTTCTTCATGAAAAAAAATCCTGCACCTAGCAATACCAATACAACAATGATCCATAATCCCCGACGCTGCAGCATAGTTATCCCGTGTTATTTAATTTTTATTTTGTTTTTTTAGAGCGAATACATCGGTATTGCAGTGACCCCTCTCAGACTAAGTTAGACAAATTCAGGCCAATTTAAATCAACAGAGCGCCCGTCCACCGACGTTAACCAACTACTCCAACTACTTCAGTTTGGATTAACTAACAGTCCACGTAATGCCATGTCCATGTAGTGTTCCAGATAGGTTTCAAGATCCTCGGTCCGAATCTGGCACACGCTATAGGAATGCTTCCACATCATCATCATGATCATAGGCGCGATCAATATCTTGGCGCCAATACTAGGATCAATTTTCCGCATTTCCCCGCTATCGATACCTCTTTGCAACAAACGTATCATCATTGCATCGCTGGGGGCGATCACTTCTTCGTAATAAAACTGTGCCAGATCAGGGAAGTTAGCCGCTTCCGCCATCATTAACTTACTCAGTCCCGACAATTTGGTTTTGCCAATCCGCTCCCACCAGGTTCCCATGAACTGGCGGAACAAATCGGCAGTGCTGCCAGTAAATTGATCAATTAATTCACCCGCCTCGCCAATTAAAGGCACGACGCTTTCACGCACAACTGCTTTGAACAGCTCCTCTTTACTGCTGTAATACAGATACAAAGTCCCTTTAGAGACACCTGCAATGCGTGCCACATCATCCAGACGCGTAGCAGCGAACCCGCGCTCGACAAATAAATCGAGTGCAGCAGCAAGTAATTCTTGAGGGCGAGCATCCTTACGACGCTCCCAGCGGGGCTTGAACGGACAGGACATGATGATGGGGAAATTTAACTTACTGAAGAGTCAGTAATATAAACTTCTCTACCCTGAGCGTCAAGGAAACAGTTTCCGCTCGAACTGCATGATTACCTGCTGTAGTATGTCCGCGCCGAATTGAGCCAGATTGTGCAGCTTCCATCCTCCTATCGCCATTGCTATGCGATCAAGCAACAAAAGTGGAGGCTGAAATGACAAAATACAGCCGCGAACGACAAGATCACCGGAGGGATTGATGGTTTTTCAATATGGTAAGTGTCTGCTACTATTTAAGTAAGGACTAAGATGTATCTACGAGGCGCGTGCTGCCAAAGCTAGGCCTTATTCTGGTCAAAACTCTACTGAATAACTTTTACTAATGAAATACCCACATGATTTGTCGTGACAATTGCGGTGCATGTTGTACCGCCCCTTCGATTTCTAGTGCTATCCCCGGAATGCCCAATGGCAAACCGGCGGGCGTCAGATGCATACAATTGACGGCAAATAATCAATGTCAGATTTTTGGGCGTCCTGAGCGCCCCTCCTGTTGCTCAGGACTTCAGCCGTCCACAGAGATGTGCGGATCAACCCGGGAGCAGGCAATTCAATGGCTTAGCGAGCTGGAGAGAATTACTGCACCGGCTTCGCATTAACCATTGGAAAGCTACGCAAGTAGGTAAGCAGATTGACAATTTCCTTCTCATCACCAATCCCGTAAAAACGCATTTTTGTACCGGGTACAAGATCGCTGGGGTCCTTCAAAAATGCGGTCAACGATTTCTCTGACCAGACGATGCCTGAATTTTTCATTGCTTGTGAATATAGATAATCACCCGTTGCCCCTGCGCGTCTGCCAATAATGCCATTCAGTTTAGGGCCAAAACCACCTCGGGCTGAGGGACCTAACTGGTGACACGAAGCACATTTTTTAAAGGCGGCCTTACCGGCCTCCAGGTTGCCAGAAGTTTGCGCCGAAGCAAACTGACTGACCAGTACGAATATCAATAAGACTAATTTATGCATGATGGGTCAATAGTGGAGGTAAGTATGTGAAGTGCGCATGCAATACAACGCTGCAACGCGAAGACAAAATAGATCATATCCAATTTTTGTAAAACAGGATTAATCAGACGACGTTGGACTACTCTCAGACTTACGCAAAATCGCCCCAGCTGAGTTGTAGCTCCTGGCTCTACTTAAGTGCTATCTTCGTCGCCACGCCTTGCGGGGGACAATTTTGCGTAAGCCCTATATTCTTCACTGACAACCACCTGCCAGCATATATCTGCATGGCGCTGACGGAATCTCAAACGCACCCGACCTGTACAAACATTTTTTGTTATATTTAAAATACTCCCATATAGTATTTTAAATATGTCCATATATTATTTGGACAATACACCATTTAATAAACAATTTATGGGGAGTATATGAATTTATCGCACTTTGTAACAAATTCGAGGGGCGCGTAGCATGCGTCCATGTTAAGCTTCGTGCCGACTAATTGAGCATGCGATTTTTCTCATATTTGTCCAGCATTGACGCATCATCTACCTTCTTTTTTTCATCCCATTCACTCACAATTTTCTGCCGACTATGGATCTTATCTTCGCCGTAAAAATCATCATCATGGGTATCGTTGAGGGACTGACGGAATTCCTGCCGATCTCTTCTACAGGGCACTTGATACTGACGGGTAGCCTGATTAACTTTACCGAAGGCATTTCATCAGATACGGCCAAAGTATTTGATATCGTGATACAAGCTGGTGCAATTTTCGCGGTTTGCTGGGAATATCGGCAAAAAATTGCGAGCGTGACGATGGGATTAGCGAGCGATAAAAAATCTCAGAAATTTGCGCTTAATCTGGTAGTTGCCTTTTTGCCCGCAGCCATACTGGGTGTCTTGTTCATCAAAACGATTAAGGCATATTTGTTTGCACCAGTTCCGGTCGCACTTGCCTTCATCATCGGTGGCTTAATTATTTTGTGGGTAGAGCGTAAAAACAAACCCGTTACTGGCAACGCAAACACAGTCGCCACTGCGGACAAAGTGGCGCGTGTCCAGTCCGTGGATGATATGACGATGTTAGATGCGCTCAAAATTGGTATCGCTCAATCATTCGGTTTGATCCCCGGCACCAGCCGCTCAGGCGCGACGATTATTGGAGGTATGTTATTTGGCTTAAGCAGAAAAGCCGCCACTGAGTTTTCGTTCTTCTTGGCGATTCCGACCTTGCTGGGAGCAACCGTATATTCGCTCTACAAAGCACGTCATGAATTATCGATGACCGATGTGCCGGTATTTAGCCTCGGAACTGTTGCCGCATTTATCTCAGCCTTCTTTTGTGTACGCTGGTTATTGCGTTATATCGCTTCTCATAATTTCAATGCATTTGCCTGGTACCGTATTGCCTTCGGTATCATGATTTTAATTACTGCCTACACTGGCGCGATCGCCTGGGTTGATTAAGTTGTGACAGAAGCCAGCAATACTGCCGATCCGGCACTGCACTTATTACAAACCGTATTTGGCTACCCGTCTTTTCGTGGGCAGCAAGAACAAATTGTCGGACATGTCGTCAAGGGCGGTGACGCTCTGGTGCTAATGCCAACTGGCGGCGGTAAGTCTTTGTGTTATCAAATTCCAGCGCTGATACGGCATGGCGTCGGTATCGTCATCTCGCCACTGATTGCGCTGATGCAGGATCAGGTGGATGCGCTGGAAGAAGTCGGTGTGCGCGCCGCCTTTCTCAACTCAACACAAAGTTTTGATGAAGCCTTACGTATCGAAAAAATGATGCGTAACGGCGAGCTGGACATGGTGTACATCGCGCCAGAGCGCTTGATGACACAGCGTTGTCTGGAATTATTATCGGTAACGCCACTGGCTCTTTTTGCGATTGATGAGGCGCATTGCGTCTCCCAGTGGGGACATGATTTCCGGCCGGAATATATCAAGCTGTCGATCTTGCATGAACGCTTTCCGTCGGTGCCGCGTATCGCCCTGACCGCGACCGCCGATCAACAAACCCGTGATGAAATTATTCACCGCTTGCAGTTAGAAAATGCACTGCAATTTGTCTCGTCCTTTGATCGCCCTAACATCCGCTACCAAATTGTGGAGAAGGCGAATGGACGCAAGCAATTACTCGATTTTATTCAGGCGCAACACAATGGCGATGCGGGGATTGTGTATTGCCTGTCGCGTAAAAAGGTCGAAGAGACCGCTGAATTTTTGAATGAAAACGGCATCACTGCCCTGCCCTATCATGCCGGGATGGCGCTACCGGACCGGACAAAAAATCAGTCTCGTTTTTTGCGCGAAGACGGGATAGTGATGACGGCGACGATCGCCTTTGGCATGGGTATCGACAAACCTGATGTGCGCTTTGTCGCCCATCTGGATTTACCCAAAAGTATTGAAGGCTATTATCAAGAAACCGGCCGTGCCGGACGTGATGGAACGAGTGCCAATGCCTGGATGGCCTATGGTTTGCAAGACGTAGTTCAGCAGCGTCGTATGATTGATGAGTCTGAGGCGAATGAAACCTTTAAACGTGTGCAAGGCGTTAAGCTTGATGCCATGCTGGGCTTGTGCGAAACGCTGAATTGCAGGCGCGTACATATCCTCGATTATTTTGGACAGCAATCGCAAGCCTGCGGCAACTGCGACACCTGCTTGTCACCACCAACCTCGTTTGATGGCAGCCTGGCAGCACAAAAAATTCTTTCTACTATCTACCGTGCCGATCAACGCTTCGCTGCGGGTCATATCATTGACGTTTTGCGTGGCATCGACACTGATCGCGTCAAGCAATGGCGACATGATCAGCTGTCCACTTTTGGTATAGGCTCTGACAAAAGTGAAGCAGAGTGGCGCGCCCTGTTGCGACAATTAATCGCACTCGGTCTGGTCTCAGTCGATTATGACAATTTTAGCTCGCTCAAACTCACTCAGGAGTCACGCGCTGTTTTAAAAGGCGAGACCAAAGTACAACTACGTCAATACAAAAAAGCAGAAAAAGCCGTCAAACATAAACGTCAATCGGCGAAAGATTATGCTGAATCAAATCTCTCGAATAGCGAGCAAGCGATCTTCGAAAAACTACGTTGGTGGCGGGTAGAAACTGCCAAGGCGCACAACACAGCGGCCTTCATTATTTTCCATGATTCGACCCTGCGCGAAATCGCCAAAGCCAATCCTAGATCAATGGACGATTTACGAGGTGTGACTGGCGTTGGCGAGAAAAAATTAGAGCGCTACGGTGCAGAAATTGTGGCGTTGATTGCGGAATTGCAGTAAGCGGTGAATCGCCTTAATAAATCACTTTGGCGAATGACTTTAATTCATCTATTTTATGGAAAAAGCAAATACTCCCCCATTATTTCTCTATAAACGTCCTATAGACCAGTAAATATATGGACAATAAAATATACTTACCTGGAGTATAAAAAATAAGAGAGTGAGCATCATGCGCACTCTCCTATATATTTAAGCTAAGCTTTGTACCATATTCTGATAATGCTCAAGCAAGCTTCAGATCATGGACGAGGATCTGATCCAGACTTGATCCGGCTCGTATCCTCATCCTGTTTCATCCTGTCACTACTCAAATCAAGCTAACTGCCCCAACAAAGTCTCGGCATTTGAAACTTCAAATTTGCCGCCTTCTTCTACGTTCAATTGCTTGACTACGCCATCAACAACCAGCATCGAGTAACGCTGTGAGCGTGTGCCCATACCAAACTTACTGAAGTCAGCATCCAAGCCCAATGCTTTACTGAAATCTGCGTTGCCATCGGCCATCATACGTACTGTGCCGACTGCTTTTTGCTCGCGTCCCCATGCGCCCATTACAAACGCATCGTTGACCGAGATACACCAGATTTCATCAACGCCTTTAGCCTTAAATTCAGCGGCATGCTGCACATAACCCGGTACGTGTTTAGCGGAGCAAGTTGGCGTGTAAGCACCTGGCAAACCGAAGATGGCAATAGTTTTGCCTTTGGTTAAATCTTCTACTTTAAAAGTATTCGGGCCGAGGGAGCAACCCTCTGATTCAACTTCAATAAATTCTGCGAGGCTGCCTGCTGGTAGTTTGTCACCGATTTTGATTGTCATGTTTGACTCCTTATGTGAATGATAAGTGATAAATAATGAGTGCTGAATATTCCGTTCGAACAAAATAATACAATTCGAATACGGGGTGTTCGCAAGTATGCCTGAGTCTGCATTCTTGCGCAGAAAGCAAAACGCCAGCACGAATGCTGGCGTTTTATAAAACAAGAATCTACTTAGTCAGCTTGCTTGCGCAAAAACGCTGGGATGTCATAGGTTTCCATGCCATTTTTTTCCAACGCACGAACTGTATCCGACGCAGACTCACGACGCCATACTGCAGGTTTACTCAAGCCATCAAAACCACCGGCAGAAGTCGCCACACCAGAATGCATACCAGCAGAAGCTGTCATTGGCGACGCCATAATAGGTTCATTATGAGTACCTGTACGCAGCATTGGTGTTTGTACTAACTGGATATTTTTCTTGCCACGACCCAAACCAGTTGCGACGACCGTGACGCGAATATCATCGCCCATCGTATCGTCGTAAGCGATACCTTGTGCGATAGAAGCATCAGGTGCTGCAAAAGCGCGAACTGCCGCCATGACTTCTTTAATCTCTTTACCTTTGAGACCGCGGCTAGCAGTCACGTTGACCAACACACCACGAGCACCGGACAAATCGATACCATCCAACAACGGCGAAGCAACTGCCTGCTCTGCCGCGATACGTGCACGATCAACACCGGATGCTGTTGCCGTACCCATCATCGCTTTACCTTGTTCGCCCATGATCGTTTTCACGTCATTGAAATCGACGTTGATATGACCTGGAACATTGATGATTTCCGCAATACCGGCAACCGCGTTGTTGAGCACGTCATCGGCGTGTTGCAGCCATTCGATCATGCTGTCGTCTTCGTAGATCTCTTCCAATTTTTCATTGAGAATAATAATCAGCGAATCCACATGCTGTGACAAGGCTTCCAGACCCTCGTCCGCGATGTCCATGCATTTTTTACCTTCGTATGAGAAAGGTTTGGAAACCACAGCAACCGTCAGGGCGCCTAATTCTTTGGCGATCTGTGCCACTACGGGGGCAGCACCAGTACCGGTACCACCGCCCATACCAGCAGCGATAAATACCATGTGCGAACCACGTAATGCATCTTGAATGCGAGCACGGGATTCTTCCGCCAACTGGCGACCGACTTCCGGCTTCATCCCTGCACCCAAACCGGTTTCACCGATTTGAATGACGTTGTGTGCCTTAGATTGCAGCAATGCTTGAGCATCAGTATTAGCAGCGATAAATTCAACTCCTGCCACACCTTTGTTAATCATGTGCTGCACAGCATTACCACCTGCGCCACCAACACCGACGACTTTAATTACGGTGCCTTGCGTAGCGTTATCAACCATATCGAACTCCATCATGACTCCTTTAGGTAGGCAGTTTTTAGTCGATAGGCATCACGTTTGAAATACAAATTTTCAACAACGGTGTCACGCCTAGCGACTAATAACTGCAGATCAGAACATTATAAAATGATTACTACTATTTATGCGAAAAAAACCATCAAAAAACTACTTAAAAATTCCCCAAAAACCACTCTTTCATGCGCTGCCATACCGCTTTTGCAGAACCTTCCTGCCGCGTAACAATATGACCGCGCATATACTGCTTCTTCGCTTCCAACAACAACCCCAAAACTGTGGCGTAACGCGGGCTACGCACGACATCTGCTAACTGCCCTGAGTACACCGGCATACCTAAACGTGTAGGCTTTAAAAAGATATCTTCAGCCATTTCAACCATGCCTGGCATGATCGCGGAACCACCGGTCAGTACGATGCCGGAGGACAGCACATCTTCATAACCAGATTCACGCACTACCTGATGCACTAAGGCGAATAATTCTTCGACGCGCGGTTCAATCACAGCGGCTAAAGCCTGACGCGATAACGAGCGCGGACCACGATCACCAAGACCCGGTACTTCCAAAGAATCAGATGGGTCGGCCAGCACCTGTTTGGCAACACCAAAACGAATCTTGATTTCTTCTGCTTCTGATGTTGGTGTACGCAATGCCATAGCGATATCATTGGTGATCTGATCACCGGCAATCGGGATTACAGCGGTATGACGGATTGCGCCTTCGCTAAACACAGCCACGTCTGTCGTGCCGCCACCGATATCAATCAGGACAACGCCAAGCTCTTTTTCATCCCGGGTCAGCACTGCCTCGGCCGATGCCATCGGCTGCAAAATCAAATCAGACACTTCTAGACCACAGCGGCGTACACACTTGACGATATTCTGTACCGCAGAAACTGCACCAGTGACGATATGTACTTTTACTTCGAGACGAATGCCGCTCATGCCAATAGGCTCGCGCACATCGTCCTGGCTATCCACAATAAATTCTTGCGGCAAGGTATGTAGCAGTTGCTGATCGGTCGGAATATTTACTGCCTTGGCAGTCTCAATCACGCGCGATACATCAGCAGCCGTGACTTCTTTATCTTTAATCGCAACCATGCCGCTGGAATTAAAGCTGCGGATATGACTACCTGCAATACCGGTATAGACATTGCGGATTTTGCAGTCCGCCATCAGCTCGGCCTCTTCCAATGCACGCTGAATTGATTCGACCGTTGCCTCAATGTTGACGACTACACCTTT
Organism: Undibacterium sp. GrIS 1.8; assembly: GCF_040544445.1. Lineage (NCBI taxonomy): Bacteria > Pseudomonadati > Pseudomonadota > Betaproteobacteria > Burkholderiales > Oxalobacteraceae > Undibacterium > Undibacterium sp. GrIS 1.8. Next base: position 30,586 of record NZ_JBEONQ010000018.1, read on the forward strand.
TTTCAGCCCCTTAGATTCGTGCTGACCAAGGCCGATTACTTCATGGCGACCATCCGGCATGACCTCTGCGACGACCGCAACAATTTTTGAGGTGCCGATATCGAGGCCGACGATCAGGTTTTTTGCATCTTTTGTCATTTACTTACTTTCGTTTGACATTGAGTTTGCTGCTTTGTTTTCCACTTAACTTGCTAGCGATACCGAAGCCACTGTGACTCGATTTCAGCGCTAATCCATTCGGATAACGCATATCTACACTTTCAATACTGTCTTGCAAACTTGCGACTAACTGTGGGTACACTGTCAGCAATTTATCTACCCGGCTTTGCAGAGTCTGATCATCCTGTACCCGACCCAACTCGACTTTCATACCGTTGTTCAATTTCACACTCCAGGCGTAACGACTGGAGTACTGCACAGACTCGGGCGCTAAACTGATTTTGGCAAACCAGGTTTTAAAATCGATATAGCGCGCCAGCACTTCTTTCTCACTACCTTCTGGTCCTGCAAAATCAATTAACTCCGCATCCTCTTCCGCTTCAGCCAGATTGGCGGTAAATACATCGCCCTTCACTGACATCAATCGTCCTTCTTCACCCCAAGTACCCAAAGCCTGATGCTCTTCCAAAGTGACAATCAACTTATTTGGCCATTCTCTTTGCACGCTAGCTTTACGTACCCAAGGTACCGCTTCAAATGCAGTACGTACACCGTCCAGATTTGTCGTAAAAAAATTACCCTTCAATTTAGGTAAGGCAGTATCACGAATCGTCAGTGCATTCACGTGTCGTAATGGCTGCTGATCGGCGCCTACCACTTGAATTACTTTTAACGTAAACATCGGACGCTGCACTAACCACCACACACCAGACATCATCAACGCAAGCAAAAAAACACCGAACAACGCATTTGCTGTTGTATTCATAGACCTGACGTCTTGCCACATATGCTTACTGATTACCCTTCGACATCTTTAAGCGAGCGGACTGCAAAATTTTCAGACATAAATCTTCATAACTTAAACCAACTGCACGAGCGGCCATCGGCACCAACGAATGTCCTGTCATGCCTGGCGAAGTATTGACCTCAATCAAAAACGCTTGGTTGTCGGATGCTCGGAGCAATACATCAACCCGCGCCCAGCCTTCACAATTCACTGCGCGGTAAGCGTCTACAGACATTTGCCGTATTTGCTCTGACAATGCATCATCTAACGGCGCAGGACAAAGGTACTTAGTATCGTCAGTAAAATATTTATTCTGATAATCGTAATTACCTTGTGGCGCTACGATCTCAATAATCGGTAAGGCATACGCTTCTTTACCGGTACCCAAAATCGCTACGGTCAGTTCTCGGCCTTGAATAAACTCCTCTGCTAATACCTCGTCATCAAATTGCGCTGCGAGTGCATAGGCATCCTTCATATCGGAGTAGCCATTTACTTTAGTGATGCCAATTGTCGAACCTTCATGTGGCGGTTTTAAAATCAAAGGCAAACTCAGACGATCTGGTACCAGACGCAATTCCGTTTCAGCGTTTAATACTTCGTATGCTGGTGTCGTCAACTGATGGTTCTGCCAAATTTTCTTAGTAAAAATTTTGTCCATTGCAATAGCTGACGCCATTACGCCGCTACCGGTGTAAGGAATACCTAATTGCTCCAGCACACCTTGTAAGCTACCGTCCTCACCAAAACGACCATGCAGAGCGATAAAGACACGATCAAATTTTTCAGCTGCCAGATCAGCCAGACTACGCTCACCAGTATCAAAGCCATGCGCATCCACACCTTTGGTTTTTAAAGCAGCCAGTACGCCCGTGCCGGACATGATCGATATCTCACGCTCAGCGGAGCGCCCACCAAACAGTACGCCAACTTTACCTAATTCTTTTACGTTTGCAATGTCACTCATGATGGCATCTCTGTCTTCTATTCCGTATTAAATTCAATCGTCTTTACTTCGCTTGTATTGAAGTTACCTGCATTAAAGTTACTTGCACTAACTTCGTCAGTCTTGAGTACTTATTAATCTAATGCATTTGCCAGTTTTGCAGGAACAGCACTGATCGATCCGGCACCCATCACAATCAATACATCGCCATCTTTCAGCACATGTAAAAGATTGTCTGGCATATCGCTAATCTCTTCTACAAAAACCGGCTCTACTTTGCCTGTAACTCTTAAAGCTCTGGCCAGCGCACGACCATCGGCAGCGACGATCGAGGCCTCGCCGGCGGCATACACTTCTGCCAAAACAACTGCATCGGCGGTCGAAATTACCTTAACAAAATCTTCAAATAAATCACGTGTGCGTGTATACCGATGCGGTTGGAAGGCCAGCACCAAACGGCGTCCCGGATACGCACCGCGGGCAGCAGCTAGGGTTGCGGCCATTTCCACCGGATGGTGTCCATAGTCGTCGACCAATGCAAAAGTACCTCCTGCGTGACCGCCTACACTTGTGTCTGCACCGGTATCCGGTAAAGCGATTTCACCATAACGGGTAAAACGACGACCGACGCCATGGAATTCACTTAACGCTTTTTGAGTGGCAGCATCGGCGACACCAACTTCACGGGCGACTGCAATCGCGGCGCACGCATTTTGTATGTTGTGCATACCGGGCTGATTTAAGCTCACGTGCATAGGTTCGCAACCATCCTGGACTACAGTGAATTGCATCATGCCGCCAACAGCTTTAGCATCAATTGCGCGGATATCTGCTTCTTCATGGAAACCGTAAGTCACAATCGGTTTAGAAATAAAGGGCATAATTTCGCGTATATGTGCGTCGTCCAGACAAAGAATAGCGACACCGTAAAATGGCAGACGTTGAGTAAACTCGATAAACGCTTGCTTCAATTTTCCAAAGTCATGCTCATAGGTTTCCATATGATCGGCATCAATATTGGTGATGACTTCAATCACTGGTAACAAATTCAAAAACGAAGCATCAGATTCATCCGCCTCTGCCACAATAAAATCACCACTACCGAGCTTGGCATTAGCACCGGCACTATTTAAACGACCACCAATAACAAACGTTGGATCAAAACCGCCTTCAGCCAGAATACTGGCAACCAGACTGGTCGTAGTAGTCTTGCCGTGAGTGCCTGCAATTGCGATACCGCTTTTTAAACGCATTAACTCCGCCAGCATTAATGCTCTTGGAACGATAGGTATATGCTTTTCTCGTGCGGCAACAACTTCAGGATTATCCGCTTTGACCGCAGTGGAAGTGACGATTGCATCAGCGCCCGCAATATTATCTGCTGCGTGACCAAGCATCACTTTTGCGCCTAGACTGGCTAACCTTTGTGAGGCCGCGTTACTACCTAAATCCGAACCAGAAATCGTATAGCCCAGATTAAGCAAGACCTCGGCAATACCGCTCATTCCGGAGCCACCGATACCGACAAAATGAATGTGTTTGACTTTATGTTTCATATTTTTTCAGGCTAACTGCTCTAATACTTTTGCAATAGTTTCATTAGCTTGACGTTGACCTAAACTATAAGCAGTCTCTGCCATCGCCAAACATTGTTCTCTCGTGATGCTTTGTAACTTTGCCGCTAAGTCAACTGGGTTTAATTCGCGCTGCGGCAAATAAACTGCCGCTTTCTGCTGTGCCATCCATTGTGCATTGTCCTTCTGATGTGACGTACTAGACGCAACGAACGGCACTAAAATACTAGCAACACCAGCTGCTGTCAGTTCCGATATGGTGATTGCACCAGCCCGGCAAATAACCAGATCAGCATCAGCATATCGACGCGGCATATCATCAATAAAATCCAATACTTCTGCTCGTACAACATACGTGGCATAGCTTGCACGTAAAACATCAATATGTTTTTTTCCCGATTGGTGCGTAACTAATGGACGGTCTTGTTCTGGGATCAATGCTAATGCGGCAGGTAAATTTGTGTTTAAGGCTTGTGCGCCAAGGCTACCGCCGACGACTAATATTTTTAATGGCCCTGTCCTTGTTACATAACGCTTCGTAGGTTCTGGCAGAGTACAGATTTCAGTACGTATAGGATTGCCAGTAACCTGAACTTTATTATGATTAACGAGACCGCTAGACGGCAAACCGAATAGCACGCGTTTAGCTAAAGGACGCAATAATTTATTCGACAATAACAAGGCAGAATCAGCATTCATGAGCACGACTGGTTTGCCACGCAAGGCCGCCATCACACCGCCTGGCACGGTCACATAACCACCCATACCCAGGACTACGTCGGGTTGTCGCTGCCCCAAAATTTTTAGGCAACTAAAGAAACTAACGGCTAATTTAAAAGCGCCACTGAATGTATGCATCAAGCCTTTGCCACGCATACCGGTAAATGTAATGGTATCCATTGCCACACCGTGCTGAGGAACAATCTGGTTTTCCATACCACTGCTAGTACCAAGCCAAGAGACTTGCCAGCCACGCGCTTTCATCGTTTCCGCAATCGCTAAGCCAGGGAAAATATGTCCCCCAGTACCAGCAGCCATGATCATCAGTTTCTTTTGTGTCATAGCCGCCCCCCACGCATCAGGAGGCGATTTTCATAATCTATTCTGAGCAAAATCGCCAAGCCCACACAATTAATCAATACACCAGAACCGCCGTAACTCATTAAAGGCAAAGTTAAACCCTTAGTGGGTAGTAAGCCCAAATTGACGCCCATATTGATGAATGCCTGTACGCCGATCCAGATACCAATACCCTTTGCGGTCAAACCGGCGAATGTCAAATCCAATGCGATTGCCTGACGACCGATTTCAAAGGCCCGCTTTAATATCCAGTAGAACAATAAAATCACGACCAGTACGCCAGCAAATCCCAATTCTTCGCCAATGACTGCCAGTAAAAAATCGGTATGTGCTTCTGGCAGGTAATGCAGTTTTTCGACACTTGCTCCCAGCCCGACACCGAACAATTCGCCGCGGCCAAATGCGATCAGCGAATGTGTTAATTGATAGGCTTTACCCAGTGCATGGTCTTCATCAAACGGACTGAGGTAGGCAAAGATCCTTTCGCGACGCCATGGGGAAAGCATAATCACCGCGCTGAAAATCCCGACAAGTGTCACTGCAATTCCGCCAAACCAGATACCGTTAATACCACCTAAAAACAAAATACCCATAGCGACACAAACAATCACGCCGAATGCACCCAGATCTGGCTCAAGCAGCAATAGCAAACCCACGACGCCAACCGCCGCTGCCATTGGCAGAAAACCTTTAGTCAGCTTGTGCATATATTCTTGTTTGCGCACGGTGTAATCGGCAGCATATAAAACGATAAATAGCTTCATCAATTCTGAGGGCTGAAGATTGAATACCTTGAACGATAGCCAACGTTTAGCGCCATTCACTCCTTTGCCTAAACCAGGTACCAACACCGCAACCAGCAATATCAAAGTGACTACAAACAAATAGGGTGCCCACTTTTGCCAGGTAGCGATCTTGATACGAAACACAAATAAGCCAGCGACTAAAGAGACGCTGATAAACATCGCCTGCCGCAGTAAAAAATGATAGTTTTTATAGTTAGTATATTTAGGTGAATCCGGCAAAGAAATTGAAGCAGAGTAGACCATCACCATACCGAACAACATCAAGATCAATGTCACCCAAACTAAAGCTTGGTCGTACTCCATCATCTTGGAACGCTTGGCCAAATGTGACGCAGTAACTGGCTCTGCCGTAAACGGCAGCCACTTACCGAGTGACAAAATGGCTTGCTTCATCAGAATATCTCCCCGCGTGCCAGACCGATTTCTTTTGCCGTATCAATAAATACCTCTGCACGATGCGCATAATTGCGGAACATGTCTAAGCTCGCACAGGCGGGCGATAACAAGACAATATCGCCTTCTACTGCCTGCTCAGACGCGGCCTGCACTGCCAGTTCCAGGCTAGCGCAATCAATCATATCTACCTGACTGATTTGAGCTGCATTACGAATCTCGCCCGCATCTTTACCGATCAAAAATACGGCTTTGGCATACTGCGCAATCACACTCGCCAAAGGTGAAAAGTCTTGGCCCTTGCCGTCACCACCAGCGATCAAAAGAATGCGTTTTTGCTGATCGTTTGATGCAAGTAGTTCTTGGCCTAATCCTTTTAACGCAGCGACTGTTGCGCCGACATTCGTACCCTTGCTATCGTCGACATAATCGACACCAGCAATGCTGGCAACTAGCTCTACCCGATGTGGCTCACCTTGATATTCACGTGCGCCATGTAATAAAGGAGCAAACGATAATCCGATAGCGCGACATAAAGCTAATGCGGCTAATACATTGGCTGCATTGTGTTGGCCACGTATTTTGAGTGCATCGACTGGCATCAGACGCGACATACTTACAGGGATATCTATCACTTCTTTTTTCTTGCGACGACTAAGTACAGGCGCATCTTCAGTGGGTATTGCGGTTGCCAACCAGGTCATACCATGCTCGTTTAATAGTCCCAGATCATTCGCTTGTAGCGGTGCATTGACGCCAAAAGTGATAAAGTTACTATCTGGCTTAGCCATGGCCATGACCAAGGCATCATCACGATTAAGTACCTGCAAAGTTTGTGCGCCAAAAATACGTGACTTATCCGCGCAATACGCTGCCAAATCCCCATGCCAGTCTAGATGGTCTTGCGTAATATTCAGCACCGTCGCAACATCAGCATTTAGACTATAAGTCGTGTGTAGCTGAAAACTAGACAACTCCAGCACCCATACTTGAGGCAAGCTTCCAAACTCTAATCCTTCGTGCGACAGCTCTTCTCTCTCCAATTCTTCTCGCAGTACATCCAGCACCGCGGGACTAATATTGCCAGCAAGCTTAGTCGTCAAACCCGCACGTTCACATAATTGACCGACTAAACTGGTGACTGTAGTTTTGCCATTAGTGCCTGTAATCGCGATGATTTTCGGTGTGTAATTACGCTCTGCTTTCAAAGCATCTAAGGCTTGCGCGAATAATTCAATCTCACCCCAGACCGGAATATTTTTCTGCTTCGCTTCTGGCAACAAACTTGCCAGTTCACGCAAAGGCGACAAGCCGGGACTAACGGCAACTACATCAATAGACTCTAATAAAGAGGTCGTAAATTCACCACCGACAAACTCGATCGACGTAGATAAAGAAGTCAATATGGCTAAACGATCAGGGGCAGTCCGTGTATCAGCAACGCGCAAGCGTGCGCCACAGCGCAGCAGCCACTGCGCCATTGCTAGCCCGGTTTCACCCAAGCCTAATACCAAGACATGTTTGCCTGAAAAATCCATTTTACTTATCGCAATTTCAGTGAGGACAAACCAACTAATACCAACATCATGGAAATGATCCAAAAGCGCACAACTACCTGCGTTTCTTTCCAGCCCTTTTGTTCAAAATGATGGTGTAAGGGAGCCATTAGAAATAATCGGCGACCAACGCCATATCGCTTTTTAGTAAATTTAAAATACCCAACTTGCAACATGACGGACACTGTCTCAACAACAAAAATACCGCCCATGATGAACAAAACAATTTCTTGACGAACGATCACCGCGACGGTGCCGAGTGCACCACCGAGCGCGAGCGCCCCAACGTCGCCCATAAAGACCTGCGCGGGATGTGCGTTAAACCATAAGAAAGCCAGACCAGCACCAGCCATTGCACCGCAAAAAATCAATAGCTCACCTGCGCCTGGGATATGTGGAATCAGCAGATATTTGGCATAACCAACGTTACCAGTCAGATAGGCAAATAGACCCAGAGCAGAACCCACCATGATGGTGGGCATGATTGCCAGACCGTCTAAGCCATCAGTAAAATTAACCGCATTGCTAGTACCAACAATCACACAATAAGTCAGTCCAATAAAGCCCCAGACACCTAAGGGATAACTGATAGATTTGAAGAAAGGCACAATCAAATCAGCCTTTGGCGGCAAGTCCATACTAAAACCTGATTGCACCCAAGCGACAAACAATTCCAATACTTTGGTATTAGACGGAGCAGAAACCGTGAAAGCGAGATAAAACGCTGCGACAATACCGATCAACGACTGCCAGAAATATTTCTCTCTCGATCGCATACCTTCCGGGTCTTTGTAAACAACCTTACGATAATCATCAGCCCAGCCAATCGCACCAAAACCTAAAGTGACAATCAGAACAATCCAAACAAAGCGATTACTCAGATCAGCCCACAGCAAAGTAGAAATACCGATGGAAATCAGGATCAATACGCCACCCATAGTTGGCGTACCCGATTTAACTAAATGCGTTTGTGGACCATCAGTACGAACCGCTTGTCCGACTTTCAAACGAGTCAGCATGCGGATCACGGCAGGGCCAGCAAAAATACCAATAGAGATCGCTGTCAACGTAGCGAATACCGCACGAAAAGTAATAAAACCAAAGACTCGTAAAAATCCGATATCTTGCTTAAAAAATTCCGCTAACCAAAGCAACATGTTAGTGACTTCCTATAGTTTGTTGTTTAGTTAAATGCGCAACGACTCTTTCCATTTTCATGAAGCGAGAACCCTTGATTAAGACCGTACTATGAGGATGGATCAGCGTATCTAAAGTTGCGCATAAAGCGTCAACATCATCAAAATGTTGTGCCCCGCTGCCAAATGCGTCAGCTACATACTTAGCCAGATCACCAAGAGTCAATAAGCTACTAATGCCCGATTCGCGCGCGTAGTTACCGATTTCTTCATGGAATGCAATACCTTCGTCGCCAACCTCACCCATATCACCCAAGACTAAAATATGGTCTTCATTATTTTTGTTGGTTTGCTCCGCAAGTACCGCAATCGCTGCGCGTACTGAGTCCGGATTGGCGTTATAAGTGTCGTCGATAATCGTGGCGCCGTTGTGTGCCTGCTTATTTTGCAGGCGACCATTGACTGGGCTAAACGCTTGCAAACCTAGGGCAATAATATCGTTCGGCACACCAATGCTATGGCAGCAGGCTGCTGCGGCTAAAGCATTGCGTACATTATGAATACCAGCCGCGGCCAGTTTGACGGTAAAACGATTCGCCCCAATACGCATTTGCAATTCGCTGCCAAATGTTTGTGCTACATAAGTTGCACTAACATCGGCATCTTCGCTTAGGCCGAAGCTCACAATTTTTCGCTGTCCGCTCTCTGTAGCGTAGTTGCGCCATAAATCAGAATACATATCATCTGCTGGAAATACTGCGATACCATCAGCCGGAAGTTGGCGTAATACCATACCGTTTTCTTCTGCAACTGCTTGTACAGTTTGCATAAATTCTTGATGCTCGCGCTGGGCATTATTGACCAGCGCAACCATCGCTTGCGCAATAGATGCCAGTACGGCGATCTCGCCAGGATGATTCATCCCTAGTTCAAACACCGCTGTACGATGGGTCTCGGTCAAGCGTAAAACGGTCAGTGGCACACCAATTTCATTGTTTAAATTACCGTTAGTAGCAAGATTATGTTCTGTTCCAACATAGGTATTAAGGATGGATGCGATCATTTCCTTAACCGTAGTTTTACCGTTACTACCCGTAACGGCAATAACAGGCAAGGTAAATTGTTGACGCCAATAACGTCCAATTTCTTGCAAAGCCGTCAGTGTATTTGGCACGATTAGCGCTGGCACTTTGAATTCAGAACCACTCACATCTGCTGGCAAGTGATCTACTACAACTGCTGCGGCACCTTTTGAAACCACATCGTGCAAAAAATCATGTGCATCGAAATGCTCACCACGCAAGGCAATAAATAAATCGCCGGCTTTGACCTTACGGCTATCCGTCGTTAAACCAGTAATTTCAATTTCTAAGCTTGTATTTGCCTGAGACCCAACTGCATGGAGTTGAGAGCCATTAACAGCGGCTTGCAATTGGCGAAGAGTCGCGCGCATCAATTGCCCCTCTTCACATTGCCGCTAGTGGCAACGGTGGCTAATGCTAACGATGCATGTTCTTCATCAGAGAACGGCCATTTTTTACCATTAATATCTTGATAGCTTTCGTGCCCCTTACCCGCTAACAGCACCACATCATTATTACCCGCATGCTTAATCGCAAATAGAATCGCCGCTGCGCGATCCTCTATGACAGGAGGCTTATCACTCATACCCTGCAAAATATGTGCAATGATTTGAGAGGGATTTTCTGTACGTGGATTATCACTAGTAACCACTACATGCTGCGCCTGTTCCGCGATCTTACCCATTTGAGGACGCTTGCCCGGGTCACGATCACCACCACAACCGAATACGCACCATAGTTCGCCATGCCGCTCTAACGCGACTTGCTGCAATGTCTGTATAGTTTTTTCTAAAGCATCAGGAGTATGTGCATAGTCGATGATCACCATGACATGACCTGGCGTACCAAGCTGTTGCATGCGCCCTGGCACTGAAGTCAGTTTTTCAATAACTGAAACGGCCTTACTCCAAACAACTCCCGTCGCTAACAGGACACTAAGTACGCCCAGTATGTTGCTTACATTAAAGCGGCCTATCATTTGTGTTTTTACCAGACCAGAACCATAGGGGGAGTCCACATGAAAGCTGGTACCAGAGTGGTGTGTACGAATATTACTAGCAAAGATAACCGCGGCATCAGGATGCTCTTTATGCTCAATGCTATAAGCTAATACCTGTGTTTTTTGCTGGGTCGTTTTGAGATGTTGTACTAACTGGACGCCATAAGCATCATCCAGATTGAGTACTGCCACGCCCAAATCAGGCCAATCAAACAACATAGTTTTGGCGGCAGCATATGCCGCCATATCACCATGGTAATCAAGGTGATCACGGGTCAAATTGGTTAACAACGCAACGTCAACATGCAGGCCATTTAAACGACCTTGATGCAAACCAATTGAAGATGCTTCGATCGCTAAAGCCTTGGCGCCGGTATCTCGTAAATCGGCAAGACGACGCTGTAATTGAATCGCATCTGGCGTTGTAAAGCCTGTTTCAACCAAATTATGTAGTACGCCATCTTTATAATTGCCAACACCCAAAGTGCCGATAACCGCACTAGGTTTTCCTGTCAAAGACAGGGCTTTTGCCAACCATTGCGAGCAAGATGTTTTGCCATTTGTACCCGTCACCGCAACGGTCAGCATGTCACGATCAGGCTGTGCATACCAGGCATGCGCAATCTCGCCAGCTTTGGCTTGTAGTTGCGGGATTGGTTTGTGCGGCACTGGCCATGCGGTATCCCAAACAAACTCTTCTGCTTCAAAATCGTCTGATTCAAACACCACTGCAGCAGCACCATTAGCAATCGCATCTTGAATATGCCGGCGCCCGTCACCAGAGCTACCAGCGATTGGGAAAGCAAAAAATACATCACCCGCAGCAATCGCGCGCGAATCGGAACTGAGTTGTGAAAGCGGCGTTACAGCAGGAAGCTGTCTTAGCCATTTTAAAATTTCTGTCATGGATTCTTTATGGTCGATCATTACATGCTCTCCTCTACACTATTGTCAGGAATGATGCTGGTGACATTAGAATCGGGGGAAACATTCATAGACCGTAATACATTTGCGGTAATCGCAGCGAATACCGGAGCGGCAACCGTACCGCCAAAGTGGCCGCCGACTGTTGGCTCATCTACCATCACTGCAACAATCACGCGGGGATTAGATACCGGGGCGAAACCAACAAAGTCAGCCACGTATTTAGTGACATAACGACCGCCTTCTATCTTGTAAGCCGTACCAGTTTTACCAGCTACACGATAACCGGCGATACGCGCCTGCGTTGCGGTACCACCAGGCTCCGTTACCGATTCCATCATCAGACGTACTTGTTGTGCCGTTTTTTCTGAAATCACACGATGCGCTACGGGCAATACTTCCGAGCGCTGAAAGGTCAAGGGAATGATGTCGCCGTTACGAGCAAAAATCATGTAGGCACGCGCTATCTGAATTAATGAAACAGAAACGCCATGGCCGTAACTCATCGTCGCCTGTTCGATCGGACGCCAAGTTTTAAAGTTGCGCAAGCGTCCGGCAACTGCACCCGGAAAACCAAATTTTGGCTGCTGCCCAAAACCGACTGTCGTGAACATTTCCCACATCTCTCGTGGCGGCATTTGCAAAGCGATTTTTGCAGTCCCGATATTCGATGATTTTTGTATGACTTGAGCGACGCTCAAAATACCTTCTTTGTGTGCATCATGAATAGTCGCGGTACCGATCGTCATACTGCCAGGCGCAGTCTGAATCTGCGTCTCCGGCGTAACACGTCCAGTCTCTAGCGCCAGTGCAACCGTAAACGGCTTCATCGTCGAACCAGGCTCAAACGTATCGGTCATCACACGATTACGCAATTGCGCACCCGTCAGCACAGAACGATCATTCGGGTTGTAGGAAGGCAGATTGACTAAAGCCAGAACCTCACCCGTTCTGGCATCCAAGACAACCGCACCGCCCGCTTTAGCTTTATGTTTTTCTATCGCTTCTTTTAGATGGGTATAAGCAATGTATTGAATTTTGCTATCAATAGACAAAGTCAAATCCTTGCCATCATGCGGCTCACGAATCGCCTCGATATCTTCAACGATACGACCCAGACGATCTTTGATGACACGACGATTGCCTGTCTTACCAGCCAGATTTTTTTCTGATGCCAGCTCTATTCCCTCTTGGCCTATATCTTCTACATTAGTAAAGCCGACGACATGCGCCATCACTTCACCCTCGGGATAAAAGCGCTTATATTCTTTACGGGTTTCTATACCGGAGATACCAAGTGCAACAATTTTTTCTGCGATATCGGCATCTACCTGCCGTTTGAGGTACACAAATTGACGATCCGAATCTAGTTTTTTACGTAACTCAGCCTCGGTCATTTCTAGCAAACCAGCGAGTTGAAGTAATTTTTCTTTTGGCGCTTCCAACACATCATCAGGAATCGCCCATACGGCTTTGACCGGTACAGAAGATGCCAATACCTGGCCACTTCTGTCAGTAATCCTGCCGCGAGTTGCGGGCAACTCCAAGGTGCGGGTGTAACGACTGGCGCCCTGCCTTTGTAAAAATTCTGTCGTCATCCCTTGCAACCACAGGGCGCGCGCCATCAATGCCAGGAAAGCGATAAATAAGAAAAATAAAACCAAGCGCGAACGCCAGACTGGTAACTTAACAACCAATAATGGGCTAGACGAAAAGGGAACGCCTTTCGCTGCCGCAGTACGTGAACTGCCGGATGAGCGACTCATTTCAGCCCAGCTGCAGTCAGGTATTGTGTACGGTCAGGCGTGACCGGCACCATGTTCAGTTCTTTACTGGCGTTCTCTTCAATCCGTGCATGCTTGCCAAAAGTAGATTGATCCAGTTTTAGCTGCGTCCATTGCAACTCATATTGTCTGGCGGCAGCTTGTGCGCGCTCCAACTCGATAAATAAGCGACGCGCCTGGTACTGGGAATTAATCAAAGACAGTGCACACATCATGAGCACGGCACCCAGCAAAAAATTTAAGCGTCCGCTCATTTTCCACCGCCGGGAATATGTGCAGGCAAACGTTCTGCTACACGCAAAATAGCCGAGCGTGCTCTTGGATTTGCCGTGACTTCTGCATCTGAGGGCTTGATTTTTTTGATCAGCTTCATCTCTGGCTGCGGTAAATCAACAGAGCGAATCGGCAAGCGGCGATCTGGTTGCGGCAAGGTCACTTTGGAGGCAAAAAATTGCTTCACAATGCGGTCTTCCAGCGAATGAAAGCTGATTACAACCATGCGACCGTGAGGTGCCAGGCTGGCGTATGCCCCGGCCAAACCTATTTCAAGATCTTCCAGCTCCTTATTGATGAAAATCCGTATAGCCTGAAAGGTGCGAGTTGCCGGGTCTTTGCCCTTCTCGCGAGTTTTGACGGTGTTTGCGACGATCTCGGCAAGTTGTCGAGTACTTGAAATGGACTGGACCGCCCGGCGAGCAACAATCGCCTTTGCAATCTGAAAAGCAAACCGTTCTTCCCCATAATTTTTTATAACCTCCCTGATTATTTGTTCATCTTCAGTCGCCAGCCACTCCGCTGCGGAGATGCCACGAGTGGTATCCATGCGCATGTCCAGCGGTCCATCTGCCCTAAAACTAAAACCTCGGCTCGCGTCATCCACTTGCGGCGACGAGATGCCTAAATCCATCAAAATCCCATCCACTTGTCGCACACCGCGCTCTTGCAAAGCCTCTTCCATGGTGGCAAAACTGTCGTGTACGATTTCAAAACGGGGATCAATAATTTGCTGCGCACTGGCTATCGCCTGTGTGTCTTTATCAAATGCAATCAGGCGACCGGAGGAATTTAAGTGTTGCAAGATTTTGCGACTATGTCCGCCACGCCCAAAGGTACCGTCAACAATCACAGCTGCGGCGCGTTCGCCAGTCAAGTCCAAGGCCTCAACGGCCTCATCCAGCAACACGGTCTGGTGCTTGTAATCTTCTGCTAAGGTCAAAGTCATTGTGCCGCTCAGAAGGAGAAATTGCTGAGCGCGTCAGGCGCCCCGCTGGCAATGGCTTTGGCTTCGTTCTCGGCGAGGCGGGCAGCATCCCAAATTTCAAAATGGGTGCCCATGCCGAGCAACATCACATCACGCTGCATGTTGACAGCGGTGCGTAATTCAGGCGCTACGAGGATGCGGCCAGCGCCATCCATCTCGACATCAGAGGCATTGCCTAAAAAAATACGCTTCCAATCACGCGCCTGGATCGGCCAGGCAGCAATCTTCTCGCGGTGCGCCTCCCACGTCGGGCGCGGAAAAAGCAGCAAGCAACCATCTGGATGACGGGTTAAAGTGATACGGCCTTCACATTGCAGGCTGAGAGCGTCGCGATGCCGGGCAGGAACTGTCATTCTGCCTTTTGCATCGAGATTGAGTGAGGACGCCCCTTGGAACACGTTGAACCTTTTATCTTGATCAAATTACTGAATTATTCTTTTCAGAAACTTTATTTTCACCACAAAAATACACTTTTTCACACTATTGCCCACTTTAGAGGATCACTTGAAGCGGGTCAAGCGAATTTAAGTATGATTTTTTGAAATTCTTTAATGAAGTCAAGGACTTAGCGCACATACCCAATCTAATGAAAAAGAGAATATTCCAATAAATTAACGACTTACGATGGGTAGTGAAAGTAGCTCCTCACATATACCCATGTGTTTAGCTAAAAATTACGGAAAAAAGAATGTGCACGTTTTAAATGCTGATAAGAAATATCCGAAATTTGGATAAGTGGCATATGAACCGCTGTAGTAGCCAAATTGAACGGTTTTGCAGAAGATGGCGGAAGGTATAAATTGCCAATCCATAAGCCAAGAAAAACGTGGGACACATGACAGCGCGGTCAAAATCAGAAATTTAAGCGCGATTTCTCATGAGGATCTGGCAGAGTCAAAATAATATACTCATATACAGTATATTTAGAGTGTCCAATTAAAACCTGGACAATTGACTGATTTTAAAAAAATTAATGGGGAGTATATTGAGATGATTGCATATTTACTCGTTATTTCAGACGATTATGCGCCGTCTGGCATGTCCGCAGTTGCAAACAAAGACTGAACTACCCGCTAAGGACTGCGGTTTTAGCTAGGTACTTAGTTACATACTTAGTTACATACTTAGTTACATACTTAGTTACATACTTAGTTGCTGATTCGGTTGCTAATTCAGTTGCTGAATCAGTTACTCACTTCAGCGCCGCCTGCGCCTGCTTTTGAAGTAAGGCTAAAAATTCGCTCTCGGGTATCGCTTTACTGAAATAAAAACCTTGATATTCATCGCATCGGCTTTCTTTCAGTTTCTGGAGTTGCAATTCCGTCTCTACGCCTTCTGCAATGACTTTCAGGCTCAGAGTATGTGCCATGGCGACAATCGCCAGCACGATTGCGGTGTCATTTACATCGCCAGGGATGTCTTTGATAAACGAACGATCAATTTTGACGCTATCTACAGGAAAGCGTTTCAGATACGCCAAGGAAGAATAACCAGTACCAAAGTCATCAATCGATAGCGTGAAACCAGCGTCTTTTAAGCCATCCATCAAAACGATCGCTTGATCCCGGTTATGCATTACCATGCTTTCGGTGATTTCAAACTCAATCCAGCTCGGGTGAACGCGCCAGAAATCAACCACGCTCTTAACCTCTTCCAGCAGATGCACATCATTAAATTGCGAGCCAGACAAATTGATGGCGACTCGCCCAAATGAGGCATCCATCGCGCGGAAAGTGAGAATATCGCGGCAGGCGATATCTAACACCAGCATTCCAAGCCGCGCAATTAAACCGGCCTCTTCTGCCAATGTAATGAAGTCTCCCGGGAACAGAATGCCGCGTTCAGGATGATTCCAGCGTACCAGTGCCTCTGCGCCGACGATCTTGCCAGAAATTACATGGACCTTAGGCTGGTAATACACAACAAACTCACGGCGCTCTAGCGCACGCCGCAAGCGCGCCTCAAACGCCAGACGCTCTACCGTGTGCACGTTCATCTCTGAAGCATAGAACTGGTAATTATCCTTGCCTTTGTTTTTGGCTCGATACATCGCAATATCGGCATTTTTCATCAGCGTGGGCGCGTCGCGTCCGTCATCGGGGAAAGTCGCAATACCGATACTGGCACTGAGCTGGCACTCTTGCCCGCGCAATTCAAACGGATTTGATGCCTCTTGCAATAATTTGTCTGCAATGTCGCCCAGATCACGAGGATCGCTAAACTGATCGATCAAGAGAATAAATTCATCGCCACCGACGCGGGCAACGATATCGGATTCACGCAGGCAATCCTTAAAGCGTTGCGAAATATTGCGCAAGACCGTATCGCCTTCGTCATGTCCAAAGGTGTCGTTGATATTTTTAAAGCGATCCAGATCCAAGAAAAACACCGCCAAGCGGCTGCGATTGCGCTCGGCATGCGCCAGGGATTTTGCTAAATGCTGGTTATATAAGAAGCGATTTGGTAAGCCGGTCAACTCATCGTAATGGGCTAGCTTAAGTATTTTGTCTTCTGAGCGGCGACCTTCAATTGCGATGCTGGCAATGTCAGTTGTGATGCCGACCAGTCTCAGATCATCATCGCTCAGGGGCGACATGTCAGAGACAAAGATACTGAAGCTGCCGAGCAACTGGCCTTTTTTACCCATAATCGGCCAGGCACCACAGGCATGAAAATCAGACAGACTTTCTATCGAGTTCACAAATTGCATTGAAGCTGCATGTTGAAAATTCCCAATCCATACTGGTCCGGCATTCAAAATTGCTTCACTCCAGACACCATTACCGTAAGTGACTGGCATGCCATTTAACTGAGACTTAACGACCTCTGGGAAATTTTTTCCTACATTCATACCAAAGGAATGCAGTTCATTACTCAGCAATTGAATGCCGCAACGCCATTGGGGTGACATTTTTTCTGCAAACTGACAAATCGACTCCAAGACCGACAACATATCTTCATTGCTAGCAATCAGTTGCAGTAATTGATTTTGCCCCTCGACTAAATGCTCTACATATTTTCGGGAATTAACATTCCGCATCACACAAAAGATTAAATCGTCTGCGCCAATTTCTACCCGGCTCATCGTCACTTCGCTATATTGCAAAATACCCTTACGTTCCACTACCCATTCAAAATGCTGTACTTCGCCGGCAAAGGCGGCATTGGTCAAAGACTCAATTAACTGGTCACGTTGTAACCCGGGCAAATGGCGTACGGCTTGATTTTCTGGCGAGAACCGCCCTGCACGCCGCCCTAATAACTCAGACCGGTCACTGACGCCAAACATGTTTAATGCGGCGAGATTGCAATCGACATACACGTAGTCACGATTAATCAACAAGATCGTATCTTGCGCATCCTGAAATAAGACCCGATAGCGATTCTCACTGGCGCGTAACTCTTCTGCTGATTTACGCAGGCTGCGAAGCTTGGCGATTAATAGAATCACCAACAGCAAAATACAGCCTATCGTCAGCACAGTGAAGATTAGTTTTTGTCGGGACCGGTCATTCCAGTCAGACAAAATGCTGGATAACTCTTTGGCATACACCAATACAATCGGGAAATCGTTCGTTTTCCGATAGGTATAAATCAATTCCTTTGTATTTCCAGCGTCGGCGGCATCGCGAATAAACGGCGCATCTTGTATTGCGCCCTCTACCGTATTTAAACGCACACCGTTGGCGAGCAAAGACTTGGCGACATACTGCGTCAAATAACGCGCATCGTATGGAGCCCTAACATAGATATTGCCCACATCATCATGTAAAGAAATCGCTGCGCTGCCATCTCTGGCCAGGCGCTCATAAAAATCCTGCAAATAATTCAAACCGATATATGCCTGAATCACGCCAAGATAATCGCCACGCTGATTGAAAAAATTTCTGGCTACCGGCAATACCCAGCGCGTCGTATTTTTTAGCATGATCGGCTTACCAGTCACGACCGTGGTGTCCGTCGGATGGCTAAGCAGCTCTTTAACGTAGGGGATATTCCCCATGTTTTGCGTCTCAGCAGGGAATTGGAAAGACGTTACCCACAAGATGCCATTGTGGTCAATCATAGAAAGTGATTGAAGAAAAGGGGAATCCTGGCGCTGGTTGATCAGTATCTTGCGGACTTCCGCCTCATCAAGCTCGGCAGATTCGCTTTGGGTCTGGATTTCTTCTGCGGCAGCGTTAATAGAACGGGTTGCATCATGCAAAATCCGGCTGGCATGCTCTTCTAAAATCCTTACCGCCAAGTAGCTGCTCTCTTGTGCGGAAGCAAGCGTCAATTGCTTGTCTTGCGCAATAGACCACCAAGTTTGCGCCATGATAGCGACCACAATCAGACTCACAAAGACTAAAAAAGCCAGAGTAGGCAGATCATGCCATTGACGATTGCTTGCCTTTCTCTCCATGCGCTACCCTCGTTTGAATGTTCGCCTAGGTACTTGTTGGGCTATGTCGTGACTATTGTCGTTATTTATTATTAGCGGCAGCTATTTACTTATATGAAGACTAAAACAAAATTTCCTCGCGGCAAAGCTAAATCATACACAGCGATGCTATTTCAGCAAATTAAAACTCAGATTACATGCTTTCGCCATTTGGATATGCCTCACATTAATGCCTTAAACATTTGCTGCACGGCTTTATGATTTATTTTAAATGGTGGCGGTTGCAAGTAATTTCGGGCAATTACTTACTTGAGACAAATGCCGATGCCATCAGATACCATCGTTTTAAAGCTGCTTTAAGTGTAACACCGGGGATTTATGAATTGGGTACGCGGAATACTAATTTGATATTTGATCATCTTGAAATAGACAATCGGGGGATAAAAATGAAGCAGGCCGGTAGGCCGGATTCTGTTACGGCACTGCGCATTGCTGCCTCGTGCTATGACAATCATTCCTCTAGGCCGGGGATTGCTCCCAGGCTCAAGCTTTCTACCCGCACGCTCCGCGAGCCGCCTCAACGCGTGCCTATTTGAAATTGCTCCGGGTGGAGGTTACCGCGTTTCACCGTAACTAAATACGCTCGTCTCTGTGGCCCTATTCCTCGTCTTATACCTCGGCTTGCGCTCTGGCTTTCAACGTACGGCCGTTAGCCGTCACCCTGCTCTATGGAGTCCGGACCTTCCTCCCGCTTTGGCTCACACCAAAGCCAGCGATTGTCTGGCCTGCTTCGGGCGCTATTGTAACAGCATGGCGCAATGCAACATCGAAATAGCTGCCTGAAACCACGAGAGGATGCGAATTTCAATGTCAAAAACAGCACGTCAGCGGTGCTTTCTGCTAGCGTATGGTTTTTTCCGAACTGGTCTAATCCTCATGCTCAAATCTCGCTCTGGTGGTCAATTGGTGGTAGATGCTTTGCAAGTACACGGCGTGGATACTATTTTTGGAGTGCCGGGCGAAAGCTATTTGCCAGTGCTGGACGCGCTGCATGACAGCCCGATTCGCTTCATCATCAATCGTCAGGAAGGCGGTGCCGCCTTTATGGCCGACGCTTACGGCAAGATGACCGGACGCCCGGGTATTTGTTTTGTGACGCGTGGCCCTGGCGCGACCAATGCATCGATTGGCGTACATACGGCTTATCAAGATTCTACGCCGATGATTTTATTTGTTGGCCAGGTGGGCAATGATTTTGTCGAGCGCGAGGCGTTTCAGGAAATCGACTATCGTCGTATGTATGGTCCGATGGCAAAATGGGTAGCGCAAATTGACCGTGCAGATCGTATTCCCGAATACATTGCCCGCGCTTTTCAGGTTGCTACCAGTGGTCGCCCGGGACCAGTCGTATTGGCGTTGCCTGAGGATTGTTTATCCGCGATGGCGGAAGTCGCGGATACCCGCCACTACACACCGATACAGGCGTCAGCGTCTGAAACCCAATTAGCACAGTTCCGACGCTTGCTGTCAGCGGCTCAGCGTCCGGTGGTGATCTTGGGTGGCAGCGGTTGGGATCAGCAAGCATGCGACAACATCACTAGCTTTGCCACTAGCCATGACTTGCCGATGACATGCGCTTTCCGTTTTCAGGATTTGATGGACAATGCGCATCCCAATTATGCGGGCGACGTCGGCATAGGCATCAATCCTAAGCTGGCAAAGCGGATACAAGAGGCGGATCTCGTCATCGCCATCGGACCACGCTTAGGAGAAATGACCACCAGTGGCTACACGTTGTTAGAAGCGCCGATCCCGCGTCAAAAACTGATCCATATTCATAGCGACGCACTAGAGCTGGGACGCGTGTATCAAGCTGATTTAATGATCAATAGCGGCATGAAAGAGATCGCCGAGTGTCTGGCAGAAATGGCGGCACTCGATGCCAGCGCCTGGCAAGGTACCGCAGCGGCGGCACGTGCGGAACTCCTTGCATGGCAACAAGAACCAGCTATTTTTAAAAACGAGCAAGCGCCGCTCAACCTCTGGCAAGTGGTACAGGATATTATGCAAAATACGCCTGCCGATACCATCATGACAAACGGTGCTGGCAACTACGCCACTTGGGCGCATCGCTACTTCCGATACGGTGGCTGGCGTACACAGCTGGCGCCGACATCGGGGGCGATGGGTTACAGCGTCCCGTCAGGTGTGGCGGCCAAAATCATCGCACCAGAGCGCACTGTCATCACTTTTGCCGGCGATGGCGAATATCTGATGAACGGACAAGAACTCGCCACCGCCGTCCAATACCAGGCCGGCGTGATCATTATTGTCTTCAACAATGGCATGTTTGGCACCATCCGTATGCATCAGGAAAAAAACTTCCCAAACCGCGTCTCCGGTACTGAATTACACAACCCAGATTTTGCAGCACTGGCACGTGCCTATGGAGCAAGCGGTGAGGTCGTCAGCAACACAGCAGAGTTTGCCCCTGCCCTGCAACGCGCACTGGCGCATACGCAGACCAATCATTTACCTGCATTGATTGAATTACGTTACGACGGCAACCTGATCACACCGGGAATGAGCCTGGCGCAAATGCGACAAGCCGCCTTGGATGCACAATCAAAGCCGGCTTAAATAGTTTATTAAAAATTTCATTCGTCCCTCAATGAACGTACAAGACTTTGCACAGCAAATTGGTATCAGTCCACACACCGTCCGCTATTACGAAAAAATCGGCTTACTACCCGATGTAAGGCGGACGGCAAGCGGGCATCGTGATTTTTGTGAGCACGATATTGCGTGGATGGATTTTATTCTTCGCCTCAAAAATACGGGCATGCCGCTGGCGGAAATTTTGGTCTATTCCGGTCTGCGGTCACAAGGCGCCAAAACTCTGGAACAACGGCAACAGATGCTGCAAACCCATGCACAACAACTGGCGACACATATACAGCTCCAGCAAGAGTGCTTCAGACTACTGCAAGAAAAAATTTCCTGGTATCAGAACGAAATTGGCGGCGCTGCTATCAAGAAAGTCGCCAGTCAAGTCTCGACGAAAAAATAGCGATTGACTGAGAGTCAACTCTAAGCTTTACGCTACTGTTTTCCAACCCAATCAGGAGAACAGTGTGTCAACAATTGTCGATCAAATCTCAGCTCAAACTACAGAACCAGCTACTCAAGAATCCAGATATCAGCGCGGCCTCAAAAAGCTCGCAGAGATTGACGGTGAGGCCGGGCAAAAAGTCATCGACTCCCTCAGCGACATCGCACCTGATCTGGCGCGGTATACCATCGAATTCCCATTTGGTGATATCTACTCGCGTCCCGGCTTAGATTTAAAAAGCAGAGAAATTGCTACGGTTGCCGCGCTGACTGCCATGGGCAACTGTCAGCCACAATTAAAAGTCCACATCCACGGCGCACTCAATGTGGGTTGCAGCAAGGAAGAAATTATCGAGATCATTACGCAGATGGCGGTATATGCTGGTTTTCCTGCTGCGTTGAACGGGGCATTTGCAGCCAAAGAAGTGTTTGCGGAGCGGGAGAAATAAAGCTCAGTTTATAAATACAGATTGAAAGAAATACTTAAAAGTAAAACTCCACTTAGCGATTTACAGGGGTAAAAAGCGAGGCCGCTTTTGTTTACCAAGGAGATCAATACTTCAACATCGTCTGCAAAGGCAACAGCATGATATCAGTCGCTAATACAATCGGCTCGACCGAATGACGTCTTGAAGTCGTACTGAAAAATATACTCAACTCACCACGTGCCATACAATTTTTTTGATTTAACTAGGGTCGGTTAACATTTAATCATAAATGCTCCCACTAAAACGCAGGGTTGAAAAGGGCGTATAGCCTCTTAAGGAGAAGCCTAATGCCTCAGCAATGGCATAACGCAGTCCATCGTGCATTTTGCATGAACCCTCCGGGAATGCCCCTTATATTGGACATAAAAAGCATATGGCGTTATTGCAAATGGCGTAAAGCGATGATACTGCCGCGCAACTTGCGCCTAGCACTTTGCTTACCCAGAGTCATTCGCACCCCGATTTAAACGTTCACAGACTCTAGGACTGACGTAAAAAATTTAAACCAATCATTTATTGCTTTTAGTACGTCGCTCCAAATCATTGTTCATGTCAGTAACTCTAAAATCCTTGTACTCTAAGCTTAGCGAAATTCGCCGAGCTTAAATTAAGCTCTAATACTATCAATTAGTTTGGCACTTTATTCATTAATGTCCAATACATACCCGCTTGCGCAACTACCGTCATAAATGCATCAAAGCCGACCGGCTTTACCAGATAACTATTTACCCCCAACTAATAAGCCTCTGTTACATCAGTACCCTCTGCGGAAGATGTGAGAATAACGACCGGAATTTTTCTTGTATTTTCATCTGATTTCAGTTGTTGCAAAACTTCAATACCACCCATCTTTGGCATTTTAATATCTAGCAAAATCAGTTTTGAATGTCCGTTACTGCGTTGACTATAACTACCTCGGCAATAAATAAAATCAATTGCTTCAACGCCATCTCTGACCCATGTCAGTTTGTTGCCCAGATTATGCTTACTCAAAGCTCTGATCGTCATTTCCGCGTCTGCTTCGCTATCTTCTACCAACAAAATATCAACCACTTCCAGATTACTCATTTGGCTCTCCTATTGGTAGTGTGAAAAAAAATGTTGCGCCCTCATTGATTTTTGATTCTGCCCAAATCCGTCCGCCATGACGCAACAAAACGCGCTGCGCAATTGCAAGACCAACGCCAGTACCGCTAATCTCATTGTTATGATGCAAGCGCTGAAAAACTCCAAATAACTTATTGTAGTAGTCCATACTAAAACCGACGCCGTTGTCCTGCACCGAATACACCACCTCATGCTGATCAACATTCACGCTAGCGCTAATTTTTATTACCGCCTGTTCTACCTTGCTACTGTATTTGATGGCATTCGATAATAAATTAATCCACACCTGTTTTAGCAATGAGCGATCAGCCTTAGCACCGGGCAAATCTAGCAGCTGAATATCCGCTTTTTTGAACGCCGCGTTTTGTGCTGAGTCTTGTGAAATTTCTTGCATAACTTCTTTGACTAATAGCGTCATCTCAAGATGATTTTTACTAATATTTTGACGACCCAATCTTGAGAACGTCAATAAGTCGTCAATCAAATGTCCCATGCGTTGGCTATTACTGCGTATCACGGATAAATAGCGGGCACCATCTTTATCCAACTTGCCAGCATAATCTTCTTCCAACATCAGACCAAAACCATCTATTGCTCGCAAAGGTGCACGCAAATCATGCGATATTGAATAACTAAAACTCTCCAGCTCGGCAGTACGTTCACCAATACGCTGCTCTAATGTCGCATTCATCCCAGCTAAATCATTGTTAGCACGCGCCAGTTCCTGGGTACGTTCATGTACATTGTGCTCAAGCTCGATATTGGCTTTTTGCAATGCCACCTCTAATAACGAGCGTTGCTCGTTTTGACGTTTTAACAGATTGAACGCCAATAACAACATTACAAAGCCAAGCATATTCCCTACAACAATCACGATGATAGTGCTGGAAGTACTTTGCTCTGACTCAGCCTTTCTTTTATCCAGCAACTGATTCTCTGTGGTGATAAATTCTTCTACCAAACGATCAAACGACGCAGTCTCCAGACCGGCCATATTTAAAGATAAGTTAATTTGATCGGACGGCATGATCTCGTCAATTGCCTCCAAGCGTTGCTCAACAAGACGTTTAATATTTTTAACCCGGTCTTGTTGAGGAGGATTATCTATAGTCATGCCAATTAGAAAACTTAATTGATTACGAATTTCATTCGCGAGAAACTCAAAGTCCTTACGCTCTGATACCAGGTGCATCTTTAAATACGACGCTACCATTTTATCTGCAGAAAGTTGGACTTCGTAGGTATGCTCAACCCAGTTATTGCGGGCATCTAATGAGCGGATACTTCCGTAAGAAACTAGCATCATCGTCACAAATAAAGTGACGGCTACGCCTAAAAATGAATAAATTCCAGCCTCACCTTTTAAGCGCAAATCCTGGCTCGCATCCAAGTTGTTTTTATTAAATTGCAGTCGTTCAACAATCAATGCGCTCGCAAACAAAGCGACACCAAATCCGGTCATTAATGCCATACGAGAAAAACCGTACCAGTTGTACGCCAAATCGAGTAAAAGTAATGCACCGACGATACCCAGCGCACTGATCGACAGCATGACAGCAGCAAGCGCATAAGGCATTATTTGAAAATAGGGTTTTGCTCTGAGTAAGGCAATACTTCCCATCAGCATTGCCAACGCGGTATTCGGAGCCATACGACCAGGATGCGGATTAGTGTCCTTCAACCAAGTATGAAATGCAATAAAATCGACGCCAGAAAAACTAGGGAAGAAATTCTCAAGCAACATCAAGCCAGCGATGATGGATATGCCGCAAGCAGCGACAAAGCGAATTATTTTAGAATAATGGGAAGAAAATACGGCAGACATTAAAGCGATGCCGGCGAGCATAAAACACACTGCGGTTGCAGAGACCATCGCCTTACCGCCAGCCGAAAAATAGAGCAGCGCAGGTTGCTTTAAAAGCCAACCCAACATCACTGTTGCACCACCAATGAATAAGATGACGCCAATCAAGCTTGGATAATATGAACGTGCCATACGCGACTCCACTCAATTCTTCAGGCTTAGAAACCTGATGAAAAGTAGAGTAGCAGAAAAATTAAGAATTGGCTAAAAAACAAGGGTAAAGCGAGAACTAATCGCAAATATCCGTTCTGGAAAACGCTTCGACTTAATAGCGCTATTGAGTACGATTACGTATTATTAAGCGCTATATTTTTCCGTCATCTCCGTTAATATCAGATCCAGCGCCACATCATGCGCTGAAGCAATAAATTCTGTCTTTGCCAACGCGTAGGCAACACCTATCGTTTTGGGTCTTGGTGTTAGCGCCAAAGTTCGGTCATAAAATCCACCGCCATAACCAAGCCGAAAATGCTGACTATTAAATCCGACACACGGGATTAGCAACACTTGCGGCTGCAAGAATTGCCAGGGTTCTTCAGGAATGGCGATACCGTAGTCATCTTGCCCCATTGCATCTCCTGGCTGCCAGGCCGCAAATGATAGCGGCTTATCTTTGGCGACTACAACGGGCAAGGCAAGCTGAATACCTAAATTATGCAATTGGGCATAACAAGCGCATAAATCTGGCTCTGCCTGAATCGGCCAGTAAACACCGAGACTAGCGGGTTGATATTGACGACACCAAGCCAAAACTTGTTGAGACAAATGTAAATCCCATTGCTGTCTGTCATCCAGACTGGCGGAGTGGCGTTGATCTAGCAAGCGTTTGCGCAAACCACTGCGCGATTCGCCATGAAATTGATCAACCATGACCAGTCAATCCCGTTTTAGAGTTTTGTAATCGAAGGCTTGCGAGCTGAGTGGGCTGTGTCATACTGTCTTAAACGTCAAGATGGAAGCTGTAGAAAATGGATTTGCTCAATAAAATTTTATATAACAAAATAGCAGGTAGCAACATTACTGCTAAAAATACTGGTATTAATATTCCTGCCATTGACTTCAAAATTGGCGCTAAAAATTGCCTGAAAATTTGTCTGTCGTTGGCAACAATGGTAGCAGTTTTATCTCCGTACACCAACGCAGAAGCGGCAAAAACGAGTAAAACCTTTGTCAATGATGATGATCGTTTTATGGCGCTGCGTGACGCTGCAATGCATGACGATGCCGCCCAGGCAGATGAGTATGCGGCCGCGCTGGCGCAATACAGTATTCCGTCGTACGTTGATTACTATCGTCTAAAAACTCGCTTGCGCACGGCGTCCGCCGATGAGTTTAAAAATTTCTTATCTAAATATGAAGGCAGTGCAATTGCCGACCGTCTGCGCAACGATTGGCTGCTAGTCTTGGGACAGCGTGGAGAATGGGATACGTTTGATGTGCAATATCCGCAATTTGTCGTGGCCGACGATACGCAAGTTAAATGCTATGCCCTGCTATCTAAAGCCACTAAACAGCAGAAAGTAGCAACCGAAGCACGTGCGCTGTTAACTGCGCCCCGCGACTATGGCGCTGGTTGTTACTCGCTAGTCACGTATTTATCGGCAAGCGGTCAATTCAGTGACAACGATCTTTGGGCGCAAATGCGTATAGCGGCGGAAAATGGCGCACAGCCTTTGGCGCAACGCTTGGCACGGCTATTAGAGATTGGCGACAAACGGATTACCCAAGTATTTGAGAAGCCAGCTTTGATGCTAAAAAAAGCCCCTGAATCTGACAAAGTAGCGCATGAGCTGTATATCCTCGCATTAGGCAGGCAAGCAAAAGTCGATCCTCAGGATGCGGCCGATACTTTGTCGCGTTTTAGCGCTAAGTTTTCTGAAAGCGAACGCGCCCAAGCTTGGGCGCAAATTGCCTTGCAAGCTGCTTTGAAGCTACAGCCAGAAGCACTGGGCTATTGGCAACGGACTGAAGGCGCAACGCTATCGTTGGAAGGCTATCAATGGCGCGTCCGTACCGCACTCAGAGAAGGTGATTGGAAGCTAGTAAAAAGCGCGATTGCCGCCATGCCAGCGAGTCTAAAATCTGATCCAGCATGGGTATATTGGCAAGCACGCGCACTCATGACCGAGGGTAAGACTGAAGAGGCACAAGTAATGTTTGCCAGTATTGGTGATCAATTACATTTTTACGGTCAGTTAGCGCTGGAAGAACGTGGTCAAAAAATTGGCGTGCCACTGACAATTAAACCAGTAACGGCGGAAGAACTCGCACCGATACAAGCGAATCCAGGCTTACAAAGAGCGCTGAAATTTTATGCCATGAATTTGCGTTTTGAAGGCACCCGTGAATGGAATTGGGAGCTGCGCAAAATGAGTGAGCGCCAACACATTGCCGCAGCAGAATTTGCACGTCAAAACGACTTGTTAGATCGCATGGTAAATACCTCTGACCGTACTAAAGGCGAGTTAGACTTTAGCCAGCGTTATCCGACGCCGTTTAATGACAGTATGTATAAAACGACGCAAGCTTTGGGCTTGGACATGGCATGGGTATATGGCTTAATACGACAAGAATCCCGTTTCGTAATGAAGGCAAAATCGAATGTAGGCGCATCAGGTTTAATGCAAATTATGCCGGCCACTGCCCGCTATGTTGCCAAAAAAATCGGCCTTGGTAATTTCTTGCCTGAGCAGGTTAATGATGTCGATACCAACATCGCACTTGGTACTAATTATTTGAATATGGTCTTGACAGATTTAGGCGGCTCGCAAGCGCTGGCATCGGCTGCCTATAATGCGGGGCCAGGTCGTCCGCGTGCTTGGCGTGCCAGTTTGACGCGCCCTGTAGAAGGCGCTATTTTTGCAGAGACAATTCCTTTTTCTGAGACGCGTGGGTATGTTAAAAATGTCTTATCTAATGCTACTTACTATGCCGCGCTATTTGAGAAAAAACCGCAATCGCTTAAAGCACGTTTAGGTATAGTCGTGCCAAAAGGTATGTCTGCGACGGACTCTGATTTACCTTAAGTTTTTTAAAAATATCCGATATCCAAACTGTTCCACACATTACTCTTTGACCATATTATGCAAGATACAGAACTAGAGACCACACTCGCTGCCATCTTCTCTGGGGATAAAAAAATACCTCTGCAACTAGTCATCGGTAATAAAAATTATTCGTCCTGGTCGATGCGTCCTTGGGTCGCGATGAAAGCATTTGGCATCCCGTTTGAAGAGATTCGGATTTTGCTGGATATGCCGGACACGACTGCACAAATCGCAGAATACTCACTGGCAGGGCGCGTCCCTGTGCTATTGGCCAAGGATATTACGGTATGGGACTCTCTGGCTATTTGTGAGTTTCTGGCCGAGCAGTTTCCACTTCTGAATTTGTGGCCTGAAGACGTCGCAGCACGAGCAATGGCGCGTAGCGTTTGTGCAGAAATGCACTCTGGCTTTAGTGCGTTGCGCAAAGAAATGCCGATGAATATTAAAGCGTTTGCACCGGGCGCGGGGCGCACTGCGGGGTCGCAGGCAGATATTGGCCGCATCTCTGAAATTTGGGAAGACTGTCTCGCAAAATACGGCGCGCATGCGTATCTGTTTGGAGATTTTTCGATAGCAGATGCCTACTTTGCGCCGGTAGTGATGCGTTTTAAAACTTACGCAGTATCGCTGGCACCGGCTTTGCAAGCTTATGCAGAACGGATAGAAGCACATCCCGCAGTAGCACAATGGATGCAAGAAGCGCTGACGGAAGCGGAAGAAATTCCTTCTGATGAACCCAAGCCCAACAAGCCTGAAGAGTAAGCAAGTTTTAATAAATTTGCTGAAGCCAGCCGGATAAGTATCAATTATCAAGTACCGGCTAATTTTTCTTAAATTGAATCTGCAATCATCGTATGAAATCCTATATCGTCGGCGGCGCAGTGAGAGATCGCTTACTCGGCTTGCCAGTGCAAGATCGCGACTATGTTGTGGTAGGTGCTACGCCAGCCGATATGCTGGCGCAAGGCTACACGCCAGTTGGAAAAGATTTTCCTGTTTTTTTACACCCTAAGACCCACGACGAATACGCACTCGCGCGTACCGAGCGCAAGACTGCGCCTGGTTATAAAGGCTTTGTATTCCACACCGATGCCAACGTGACGCTGGACGAAGATTTAATCCGGCGCGACCTGACCATTAATGCCATGGCTCAGGACGAAGCAGGCAATATTATTGACCCCTTTAACGGACAAACCGATTTACAGCAACGTATATTCCGGCATGTGTCCGCTGCATTTGCAGAAGACCCGGTACGCATCTTGCGCCTGGCACGTTTTGCGGCGAGGTTCTCGGTTGATCCGAATGCCTTTAGCGTCGCGCCAGAGACCATGTTGTTGATGCAGCAGATGGTAGCTGCTGGCGAAGTGGATGCCTTAGTACCGGAACGTGTATGGCAAGAATTATCACGCGGTTTGATGGAGGAGCGTCCCTCACGCATGTTTGAAGTGCTGCGGGAATGCGGCGCCTTGGCGCGGATTCTGCCTGAATTAAATGCTCTCTGGGGCGTGCCACAGCCACCCAAACATCATCCAGAAATTGATACCGGTGTGCATGTGATGATGGTGGTTGATTATGCTGCTAGCGAGTCGTACTCCTTACCGGTTTGCTTTGCCGCGCTGACGCATGATTTGGGTAAAGGCACCACGCCGCCAGATCAGTGGCCGCGTCACTATGGACATGAACAACGCGGTATTGATCTAGTAGAAGCCGTTTGTCAAAGGTTGAAAATACCGACTGATTGTCGCGATCTGGCCATCATGGCAGCACGGGATCACGGTAATATCGGGCGTGCTTTTGAATTACGCCCCGACACTATCATCAGCTTATTAGAACGTAGCGACGCGTTCCGCAAGCCACAACGTTTTCTGGATTTATTAAGCGCGGCAAAATCTGACTGTTTTGGCCGGGCTAATTTGCCTGATGTACGCTTTCCGCAAGCAGAATATCTGGCACAGGCACTGGCGGCAGCACAGCAAGTGCAGTCCGGCGCGATTGCGCAACAAGTCACGGCAAAAAATCTGCCCGGACAATCTCAGCAAATTGCGCTGGCAATACGACAAGCCAGGGTTGATGCTGTACGTCAGTTTAAAGAGCAATTCCAGGCCGAAAATCCTAACAATATCGCTCACTAATCCCTTTAATAACAATACATCATCTGCTAAGCATAAAACCCATTGCGCGATAACAGGCTTTGGCTATGCTGCTTAGCACAGTATAAATACTCTACTGCCTGCGATTTTCTGGAATAAACTTTAAACCTCATCTACAATTAAGCAATTATTGTGCGCCGCACAAATTTGTTTGTAGAAGGACAACCATGAACGCCTCTGATATTTTCCCTGCAAACAAAGAAGGCAAGCCTCCGTCGCCTAAACCAGCAGCTAAATCTAGCGTTTTTGTGAAAGAGTTATCCGAGAAAGACAGACGCCGCATATTGCGACACTTTCTTGCGTTAAAAGAGAGCGATCGCCTGCTGCGCTTTGGTACCTATTTGCCAGACGAAATGATTACAAAATATGTCCAGGGCATCGATTTTTCACGAGACAAGGTATTTGGCGTTGTCAGCGCACATTTTCGCTTAGTCGGCGTGGGTCATTTGGCTTTTGCACCCCGCGAGAAAGAGGACGAAGTAAGCGACAAAGATAAAGTCGCAGAATTTGGCGTCTCTGTATCTGAAAATGCTCGCGGCAAAGGCGTTGGTGTCAAATTATTTGAACGTGGCGCGATCCATTGCCGCAATGCCGATGTCGACACCTTGTATATGCATTGCCTGTCGTCCAACCAGACGATGATTCATATCGCAAAAAAAGCCGGTATGGAAATTCACAGAGAATACGGTGAGGCAGATGCCTATTTAAAACTATTGCCGGCGGATGCCGCCAGTATCTTTAAAGAAGCGATACAAGAACAAGTAGCGTCGCTAGATTACACACTCAAAGCGAACACCCGTGCAGCAGTAAAATGGCTGGAAAATTTACCCGGAAGAAAGAACGAATCCTAAGCTCAACACATGCTCCGGCTAACTGGATGTTAACTCAACAGACAATACCCAAACTTCTGACAAATACCCGCACCAGAAAATATACTCACTCCATGTATATTTTATTGTCCATGTAAAGTCTGGACAATAGGGCATATTTACGAAAAATGTGGGGGAGTATATAGATTGATCAGAATTAAAATAACAATCGCTACTTCTTAAATTCCGTTTAAAAAATATACTGACCGCCATTTTTTCATCTCTAGAGCCGTGCTAAAAATAACTGATGTGATTTGCCCGTTACGGGAGAACTAAAAATCGACACAACATCAACTACTTAGTGATTAATCAGTCTGCTCTTTCGCGTAACGTAACGTCACAATCAGATACGAGTATTCTCTAGTTGCTCGGTATTTCGTCAGCTATACTAAAAATTCAGATTACTTAAGACAAAGTTCAAAAATTGTGAACTTTTTGCCACTAATTTCGGCAAGAAAACGCATTCTATTGTTGTTTATGTTATTATTTAGTTAATAATTATTAGATAAATATAACTAAGATTGGTATTCATCATGAGCCAGACGATGCAAGCAGAGACAATGGGAACAGAGAACCACCGCTTTATCCTTGAAATGTTAGGATTCTCTGATGCGGAAAAAACCATGCTGTCCTCTACGTTCCGCCTGACGGGAAGACGTCCATTCTGTTACGCAGAACCAAGCAGCGAGCATGACCGCGCTGATATTTACCTGGTGAATACTGATAATGCCGAAGCAATACAACAATTAGAGAAACGCTCTCCTAACATCCATGCGCCAGCAGTACTGATTGGGCGCACTGCGACAGAAACTGCCAGTTGGCCGCTCATACAAAAACCGATACATTGGATGCGCTTGTTTGGGCAGTTAGATGATTTGATGCAAGCGGCGCTGTTAGAACGTAACCGCCGCACACAAAACATCAACCAACATTGGGACGGGCAAACTTACCGTCGTACCATCGATAAAAAATTGGCGCCAGAGTCCCCAATCGCTGCCCCTAAAAAGCCTGTTGAATCCGTTTTAGTCGTTGATGACAGCGCTACCGTCCGGGCATTTATGCGCATCAAATTAGCGCCGTTTCATTTTGATGTGGATTATGCCGAGAACGGCGAGCAAGCGATTGCGATGGCCGAAATAAAAAAATATACCTGCATTTTTCTCGACATTATGATGCCTGGTATTGACGGCTATAAAGTCTGCAAACATATTAAATCCAACCCATCAACTAAAAACACCGCTGTAGTGATGCTAAGCAGCAAATCTTCTGCATTTGATAAATTCCGCGGCGCTTGGGCGGGTTGCGATACTTATCTAGGGAAACCGGTTGATGAAAATGATTTGCTGGCAACGATCGCCCGCTTTTTACCAAGTTCTCGTGAGATGCATGTTGGGCAGGCTACGCTAGCCTGACATCAACAGTCTGAGTAGCAATCACACCTGATATCTACTCAATATGCATCCAATTAAAGATCCAGCGGTAGCAAAAATATTTGAAAGCTATCCGCCACCAATCCGCCAAAAACTCTTGTTGCTGAGAGAACTTATTTTATCCACGGCGGCTGCGACTGAAGGTGTAGGTAAGATTGAAGAAACGCTGAAATGGGGCGAACCTGCGTATCTGACCAGCGCCAGCAAAAGTGGCAGCACAATCCGCATCGCATGGAAGGCTGGTGATCCGTCAAAATATGCGATGTACTTCAACTGCCATACAACTCTGATCGACAGCTTCCGTACATTGTTTCCAAATGATTTCGTCTTTGAGGGTAACCGCCGCATTGTCTTTGCAGAAGAAGCCGTATTACCCACAGAGTATCTATCGTTTTGTATAGCCGCAGCACTCACTTATCACATCAGTAAAAATACGCCTCAGCACAAGCTATCGTCTTGAGCCGCATGGGTCTTTATTCTCTGTACCAAGCGCCCCACTAAAACACCGGCAGCAACGCTGGCCAAAAGATGCTTCAGTGTATGGCCGCTAATAACACTACCTAGCTGAAAGATGTCGTGATCGTATATTTCTGTCACCTTCGCAAGGAGATATAAAAGCAAGGCGCCACCAAAAGCAATACGATCCGATTTAGGCGCCCGATAAATCGTTTGCCAAAGCGGAATTAATATCAGCGGCAATCCTTGCAAAAACAAATATGGACGCAAATCTCCAGCACCGTATGCGTCAGTGACGTACCACCATGCGACGCTAAAAATAGCAAAGAGAGCGAGTACATTTGCATCTGTTTTGCGATTTACGTTTGGCACATTCTCCGCTCTCACCGCAGAAAGCAATCCAGCGCAGGCGAATGCAATCGGTAAGCGATCCCATAGCAAGCGCGCATTATCGGGCGCAAGGTGGTAAAAGCCCGAGCCTAATGCCGTCAATAGCAAACCTGCTAAAAATAATCGATAACCAATCCAACCTGCTTCGATACTTGCGTGTTTTCGCATTGGCCACAAACGATACATGCCCCAAATGGCAACGACAGCGAAACCAAGGTTAGAAAAAACATCGGCTGCATGCGGCACACCAAGAAAATCCGATAGATCGGCAAACTCGTGATAATGCGCCAGCTGCTCGATTGAGCCATGTGCAATGAGTAAAACGCCACATAAAGTAGTGAATAAAAATGGCAAGCAAATAAAAATGCGCCTCAAAGTAAGCCCCCTGATTGATGAATGTTGATTCATCAGAAGCTTGCCTATGTCTTGAATAAAATGATACCTTCTTTAAAATAGTTCTGATTTTTATTAAACTAAGCATCAAATATCAATACTCAATATAAGCTCAAACTAAGCTCAAACTAAGCTTGAACTAAATTCAAACGAAGGCAAAAACCCAATGACAGAAGTAAAGCAATTGGTCGCGACGCTCAAAAAACAGTTACGACTACAAGGTAAAACTTATAAAGATGTGGCGATCGCTTTTAACTTGTCGGAGCCTAGTATTAAGCGGCTTTTTACTTCAGGACGCTTCCCAGTTGATCGCCTGGTGCAGCTCAGCAATCTGCTCGGTTTTACCTTGGCAGAATTAGCGCAAGAGGCTAGCGCGACCGAGACGCGACTAAGAACACTCACCGATGCGCAAGAAAAAGAATTGATCTCCGATCCCAAGTTACTTTTAGTTGCTGTGTGTGCGCTCAACCACTGGAGCCTAAACGATATCGTAGGTAGATATCAATTGACTGAAACGGAGTGCCTGCAAAAGCTATTACGACTAGATCGTTTACAACTTATCGCCTTATTGCCGAGTAATCGTATCCGTCTGAACGTCGCACGTGACTTTGACTGGCTTGCAAACGGACCTATTAAACGTTACTTCCAAGAGCAAGGTTTAACCGATTTTTTGAACAGTCCTTTTTTACAAAGCGATGAAACTCTGAGTTTCTCAAGCGCCATGCTGACCGAAAATGCCATCACAAAAATGCAAAGCGAACTGAGACAACTACGTTTGAAATTTGCAGAGTTGCATCAAGAAAGTTTATCTTCACCTTTGCCCAAACGTCGTGGCAACGGATTATTGTTAGCGATGCGCGAATGGGAGCCGATGGCGTTTGTTGAGCTTCGCCGCTAACTTGCAGGTAACTTAAAACATGAGTGGAATTACGCAATGGTTTGCACCCCTCGCGCTGCACTAAACACTAAGCACAGGCAAGGCAGTCGTATCTTTAATCTGTTGCAAAGCAAAGCTCGACTTTACATCCAATACCGCCGGATGTCGTAATAGCGTTTCCATCATAAAACGGGAAAAGTGATCCATATTCTCGACATGGACTCTGAGCAAATAATCCATCTCGCCCGTCATCGCATAGCAAGCGACAATTTCTGGCCACTGGTCTACCGATGCGGCAAAATCATTACGCGGTGAGCGGGATGCGCCTTTGCCTGGCGCATCGTTATGCTTCTCTAGCCGGACATTGACATAGGCGAGCAAGCCCAATCCGATTTTGGCGGGTTCCAGCAGTGCAACATACTTACGGATCACGCCACTGTCCTCCAGCCGCTTGATGCGCCGCAGGCAAGGCGATGGCGACAAATTGACGCGCTCGGCCACCTCTTGGTTAGTCAATCGTCCGTCGGCCTGTAAGATCGCCAGAATCTTACGGTCAATTTTATCCAATGGAACTGTAGTCATAGTCTGCCAATAATTAATCAATATCAGCAATATTATTGCTTAAAAAAGAAATTTATTGGGTAATTTTGCAATTTAATGGCGTGATTGGCGGACTATACTGAGATCTTAATCTGTGTCAAAAAATCGCTCGATTGGATGACCTTGATTGCCGCCTTCCGGCGCTTGCGGTGTGTTTTAACCAGTTGATTGATTCAATTGAATCAACTGACGAGTCAACTCACTCACTTTGCGCGGACAAATGTATTATTTTTTGACGACTTAAATTTAGGAGACAAGCATGGAATTCCAGCCTTGGGACAACCCGATGGGTACTGACGGATTTGAATTTATCGAATACGCCGCAACCGAGCCAAAAGAAGTCGGCGAATTATTTGAGCGTATGGGCTTTACCGCCATCGCCAAACACCGCACGAAAGATGTCACGCTGTATCGCCAAGGTGGTGTCAATTTCATCATCAACGCCGAGCCAGATTCATTTGCCCAGCGTTTTGCCCGCAAACATGGTCCCTCTGTTTGTGCGTTTGCCTTCCGTGTTAAAGATGCCAACGCAGCGTATAAACGCGCATTGGAACTCGGCGCATGGGGTTTCGACAATAAAACTGGCCCGATGGAACTGAACATTCCGGCCATCAAAGGCATCGGTGATTCGCTGATCTATTTTGTTGATCGCTGGCATGGCAAAGATGGCGCGCAACCGGGCACCATCGGCAACATCAGCATCTATGACGCTGACTTTGTCGCCATCCCAGGCGCAGATCAACATCCGGTTGGCAATGGCCTGACCTACATCGATCACTTAACTCATAACGTCCACCGTGGTCGCATGAAAGAATGGGCTGATTATTACGAAAGCCTGTTCAATTTCCGTGAAGTCCGTTACTTCGATATCGCCGGTAAGCACACCGGTTTGAAATCCAAAGCAATGACCTCCCCTTGCGGAAAAATCCGTATTCCTATCAATGAATCATCGGATGACAAATCCCAAATCGCGGAATACCTGGATCTGTACCACGGTGAAGGCGTACAACATATTGCGATGGGTACAGATAATGTCTACAAAACCGTTGCCGATATGAAAAACGATGGCGTCGTGTTCCAAGACACGATCGAAACCTATTACGACCTGATCGACCGTCGCCTGCCTAACCATGGTGAGAATCTGGAAGAATTACGCAAGCTGCGTATCTTGGTCGATGGCCATAGCAGCGAGAATAAACGCGAGCTGTTATTGCAGATTTTTACGACGACCGTGATCGGCCCGATCTTCTTTGAAATCATCCAACGCAAAGGTGATCAGGGTTTTGGTGAAGGCAATTTCCGCGCTCTGTTTGAATCAATTGAACTTGACCAGATACGTCGTGGCGTACTCAAAGACGACACAGCACCTGCGTAAGCGCCAAGCTACATCAAACCATATTGCACGCTTGGTTTGCAAAGGCTAACAGGATAGTCAGCGATATTCTGTTAGCCTTTTTGTCTATCAAAGAAGAGGAAAAATCATGTTGACTGCAACTGCAACTGCGAGCGTTACTAGAGAAGAATTTTTGGCTACCGTGGCTGAAAAATCCTATGGCGCCGTGCTGCGTGGCGACTACAGTCTGGCCGATACGCGCTATGTTGTGCAGCAAGACTGGGATGCCTACACCGAAGCAGAGCATGATCTCTGGCGCAAACTGTATCAACGTCAGGCGGCTCTATTGCCCGGTCGTGCCTGCAATGAATTTATCGATGCCTTGAATAAAATGGATGCGGCCAATGGCATCCCCAACTTTGAACAAACCTCAGAAGAATTATTTAAAGCGACAGGCTGGCGCATCGTTGCGGTACCCGGTCTGATACCTGAATTTACATTTTTTGAGCATCTGGCCAATCGCCGTTTTCCGGTCACAGTGTGGCTGCGTACACCAGAAGAATTTAACTACATTGTTGAGCCGGACGTATTCCATGATTACTTCGGCCATGTACCTATGCTATTCAATCCGGTGTTTGCTGACTACATGCAGTTATATGGCAAAGGCGGCTTAAAGGCGATGGATTTAGGCGGGCTGGATTATCTGGCACGTCTGTATTGGTATACGGTGGAATTTGGCTTGATCAACACAGCAGAAGGCGTACGTATTTATGGCGCCGGGATTTTATCTTCGGGTGGCGAGGTGGAATTTTGCCTGAAGCCGAATACCAGTTCTCATCATATTCATCTGGACATACAACGCTGTCTGCGTACTTTATACAAAATCGATTCGTATCAGGAAACCTATTTTGTCATTAATAGTTTCCAGGAATTGTTTGAAGGTACGGCACCCGATTTTGCACCTTACTACGACAAGCTCAAGCAACTTGACGCTTTGCCAGCAAACACCTTACTTGAAGGTGAGATCGAACTCGTCAGTTAAACTCCGATTGACAATCAGGTGCTCCAACTTCGGGCGTATATTCTTTGAATAGTACGCTCTTTTTTTGTCTATCGATTTGCCACAAGAAAAATATACTCCCCTATAAAATATATAAAATAGCCTTATAAACCAATAATTACTTGGACAACTTAAATATACCTATAGGGAGTATATAATAAACAAAGAGTAATCATTCTGCTTTCGCTTCAGCATAAGTCGCTAAATAAGCCAGAAACGCAGAGGCAATCGGTGATAAACGCTTGCCATGCAAAGTCACGATATACCAGTTGGCATGGATAGGAAAACCTTCTACCTGCAGTACACGCAGCGCATCATCAATCAACGCCTCGCCTAAAGCATTACGCGATACGACAGAGATGCCCATGCCACCGGCGACCGCCTGTTTGATCGCCTCGTTGCTACCCAGCTCCAGACGAACTTGCGGCTGAAAATGTTGCGCGGCAAAAAATCGATCACAGGCCAGTCGTGTACCCGAACCTTGCTCACGCAAAATAAATCGTTCTGTCGCCAACTCAGCAAGCTGGATATGGTTCTGCTGTACCAGACGATGCGTCGCCGGTGCGATCACTTCCAACAGATTAGGCAGAAACACTTGCTGATCAATATCAATGTCGGTCGGCGGCATGGACATGATGTAGAGATCATCACGGTTATCGCGCAATCGCTGCACAACGCCGTCACGGTTTAACACCTCTAAAGCGATGTCAATTTCTGGATATTGCTCACAAAACGCACCTAGCAGACGGGGAATAAAATATTTTGCCGTACTGACCACAGCCACCCGCAAGCGGCCTCGCGTCAGCCCCTTCATCGCATCGATCCGCTGCTCATATGAGGACAGCTCATCCACCATCATGCGTGCGGATTTTGCCAACTCTTCACCCGCCGGGGTCAGCGACAGCCGCTTGCCGATGACTTCATACAGCGGCAGACCAACCGCGTCGGTTAATTCCCGCAGCTGCATAGAAACCGTTGGCTGCGTCACATGAAAAGCTCTCGCAGTCGCGGTAATGCTCTTCAATTCAGCGAGAGATAAAAATAAGTTGAGTTGCCGGAAAGTGACGTTCATCTTGTTTTAATTATGATTAATGTGAAATAAATTGATTTTACCTGATGCATTATTCCACATAAGATGCGCCCAGTCCAACTACTCCCACACTCTTATGCAAAGCATCTTAGACCCCGCAATCTTATTTTTTGCCTTTGGTATTTTTGCCGGCATGATCAAATCCAATTTAGATATCCCGCCTCAACTTTCACGCTTTTTATCGCTCTATCTGTTGATGGCATTAGGTTTAAAAGGCGGCTTTGCGTTAGCGCATTCGGGACTGACACCCCAAATTGTCAGCAGCCTTGGATGCGCAATCTTGCTGGCAGTGCTGGTACCGGCGCTTGGCTATCAATTGCTTAAACGCTTTATCAATCACTATGACGCTGCCGCGATCGCGGCCACTTATGGATCGGTGAGTGCGGTGACATTTATCACCGCCGTGCAGTATCTGGAAAATCATCATCTGACCTATGGCGGTCATATGGCAGCGGCAATGGCGTTGATGGAATCACCCGCAATTATCATGGCAGTGATCTTTGCTAATACCTTGCGAAAAAAATCGGCTAGCGGTTCGCCCCATCCAACCTCGCTCAGCAAGGTGTTGCACGAATCGTTGACCGATGGTGCACAGTTACTATTGCTCGGTTCGATGGTGGTGGGGATTATTTCAGGCGAGAGCGGCAAGGCTGCCATGCAACCGTTTTCAGGCGATTTATTTAAAGGCATGCTCGCCTTTTTCTTGCTCGATATGGGGTTGATGGCAGCGCGTAAATTGCCTGAAATCAAAGGACAATCGCCATGGATTATCGTCTATGCCGTGGTCACGCCGCTGTGCCATGCGGCGTTGGCTCTGGGTCTGGCATGCTTGCTTAAACTGCCCGCAGGCGACGCCAGTTTGTTGATGGTGTTGGCTGCCAGCGCATCGTATATCGCGGTGACTGCGGTATTACGCTACACCATTCCCGAAGCCAATCCCTCGCTGTATTTGGGTATGTCGCTGGGTATCACTTTTCCACTGAATATTTTCTTGGGAATCCCTTTGTATATCGCCATTGCGCATCAGGTCATTGGCGTCGGGTCTTGATATGCTCTGGCGGGTTGTGACGATCATCAGCATTGCTGATGCAAGACCCACAAACCCGCCAGTTCATTCTCTATATCAGGCAGCGCATTTAGCTTCAAGCAAATCAAGAATAATATCAACACCAGCCTCAACGCTGACAACGCTACAGTCAATTATCGCAGTCGGATCTACCAGAACTTCATAGGGACTGCCGATGCCAGTCAGATTACTCAGTTGCCCGGATCTCGCTTTTTTGTACAAGCCTTTTGTATCTCTTTTTTCACAAACATCAATTGGGGTACTGATAAAAATCTCAATAAAATTTTCAGCACCAATCAACTCTTTTGCCATCTCACGTTCCTTCTGAAATGGCGAAATGAATGAAGTGATCGTGATAAGTCCGGCATCCAGCATTATTTTGGCGACTTCTGATACGCGACGAATATTCTCAGTGCGACTGGCACCGTCAAATCCTAAATCTTTATTTAAGCCACTGCGTACATAGTCACCATCAAGAATGTAGGAGCGTCGCCCCAAACTATATAGTCGATTTTCCAGCGCATTGGCGATGGTAGATTTACCTGATCCAGATAGACCTGTCAGCCAAATCACCTTGGCGGCATGACCGTTTAATTTTTCTCTATCAACACGACTTACTGTGAATAACGGCTTATACAGATTATGAGAATATTCCACTTTTTTCCTATCAGCGCCCTCAAACATCGGTGGACTAAGAATATCCGTAAGCATGAAAACTTGGCTCCCTACAAAAAAAATTATTAGATCGTAAATTTAGCTAAAGTTTATAGCAGTGTATCTATCAAACACAGCAGGGATTTGAATCGATTTATATTATTTTGTATTATTT
This sequence comes from Undibacterium sp. GrIS 1.8, assembly GCF_040544445.1. Classification (NCBI taxonomy): domain Bacteria; kingdom Pseudomonadati; phylum Pseudomonadota; class Betaproteobacteria; order Burkholderiales; family Oxalobacteraceae; genus Undibacterium; species Undibacterium sp. GrIS 1.8. The sequence goes on from NZ_JBEONQ010000018.1 coordinate 71,618, forward strand.
TGTATCGATACGGTATTGGAATAAGCGGTTCAGAGAATGTATGCCGAAATAGCCAATAACATAAATCCACCGAAGTGAAAACTACCACGCAGATAACGCCACTCCAAAAACAATGCCGCCAAACGTATTAGCCATGCGATTGGCGGAACGTTTAGTATCTCGCCATCCGGCTCGACGGCAATTGCACTAAGATTATCTCAAGCTCGCTTAAATATACTCCACGTTAGTATTATTTTATCGACCATATAATTACTGGACAATAGAACATATTTACACAATCTAAGTGGGGAGTATATTAAAAAATGGCACTACAGATATGTTTTGCACTACAAACGCCAGTACACCCCGTCCTCCCGCCTCATCAACATATTGGTAATCATTTCTCGCCGCAAAGTCGCGTAGTCTTCATGATATTGCAGAAAAAACTGATTGATTTCTGATTCCGCATAACGACGTTCGGTTTGCAATTGATTGACCAGCCAGCGCAAAATCACGAGACGTTTTTTACGTTGATCGGGGATTTTTGTCAGGCGATTATTTTGGACAAAAGCCTGCATCACGCGTTGCGATTCAGCGTCTGTCGACTCTAAATCTAATGTAGTTTGCCGTGCATCCCAAGCTACGTTAAAACGCTCGATGCGGCTGGCTTGTAGTCGCTGTTGCGATAGCGCCAGCCAGCTTGCCGAGCCATAACCAAGAACAAGATCGTTTGCGATTGGCTGCCACCATGCTGCATCTGTACTCACGCCCAAGGCATGCAAGTACTCGACTTTGACGACGATAAACTGAAGTCGATAAGGTAGTAAATACGACGCTGGATCTACCTGCAATTGCAACTGCGCTTCCGCATAACTGGCGTACCAGTGATTGGTATAGCCACTGACTTCTTTGCCATGCCAGAAGTCACCAAAATCGGGCTTTACATCTTCTGTCTGGGCTTCCCCAAACAGCACAGCACGCGCATGCTCCCAATGCTGAAAGCCCGCATCGGCGGCGGCCAGATTCAGACAATGTCGCAATTGCCATGTCTCCGGCAAAGTCCAGTTGTGCTGCCGGCTCAGCAATAGCGCACGTTTAGTCGCGGCGACATTATTAGTCTGCAATAGCTTGAGTAATAGCCGGGCGCGGGTCTTGATTTCTGTCGTCAGCGCATTCATAGCGATGCTCCTGAAATAGTTTCAGAAAATCGCAGTACAGAGCATGGCGACAAAACGATGGTGAGGTAAAACGGGAAAACGAGAATTAACATGATAAGGCTCCTGTTCGCTTATCGACGACCCGCTGACGTCAAACGAAACTTGGATTCATCACATTAAAAAGAATGGATTGCAGGGTGAGAGCCTCTTGTGCGGGCAGGCGCCCCAGAGCACCTGTGCCGCTATTGTAGGATGTGATGGAGGTGCGTGTCAACTAACGTGAACTAAGCAAATCAACACTGTGTATAAATAAGCTGTGCTGATTTCAGCTTACATTTCAAGCTGAATTTCTGCTTAATAAAGGCTGGTCTCGCCGGGAGGCCGAGTTTTAAAACGCTTATGAGCCCAAAAATATTCGGCTGGCGCTTTCAAGATTTCAGCTTCGATAAATGCATTCATAAAACGGGTTGCGGCAATCATATCGTCGCCCGGATAATTTTCCCAGGCGGGATGAAATGTCACTTTCCAACCCTGATAATCAGGCAGCATCGTTGCAATCACAGGTATCACTTTGGCATGGGTCGTCGCAGCGATTCTGGCGGTTGCGGTGAGGGTCGCCGCGGGTATACCAAAAAAGGGAATGAACTCAGCATCCTTGGGGCCGAAGTCCATATCGGGCAGCATAAAAAAAGGCAGGCCTTCACGCATCGCGCGGATGATAGGCTTCACGCCCTCGGCACGCGAAAATAGTTTTACAGGACGAAACCGCGAGCGACCTTTGCGCAAAGCCTGATCAAAAACTTTGCTGCGTTGCTGGGTATAAATGGAGCATAAAGAAGACTCCAGCATGACCGCTACACCCGCCACATCCAGACTGACAAAATGCGGGCACAATAAAATAGTCGGACCCTCTTGTATGCTGGCTAGAGGGACTGCGGGGTCAATCTGAATTAGCTTTTTTAAGCGTTGTTCTGACGCCCACCACAAGATGCCACGCTCCAATACGCTGCGTGCATAGGCCTGAAAATGTTGCCGGGCGAGCTTGACTCTTTCTTTCTCGCTTAAGTGCGGTAAACACAGTCGCAGATTCGTCAAAGTAATATGGCGACGTGATTTGATAATGCCAAACAATAGCGCGCCGACAGCATCGCCAAAACGTCCTAATACCGGCAAAGGCAACCAATGCAACAGCCACATAAAACCTAATACTAATCTCATGCAATATCCCTGTAGATCGTATTCGCATCGGTAGGGCCGCTCACCCCATCAGGTACTTTATAGCGGTTATAACTCCAGAAATATTGTGCTGGACTATGCGCAATTAATTTCTCCATCGCCGCATTAATGGCTTCTGCTTGCTCCGTTGCGTCGCCAGTTAGCTCGCCATCAAAAGCCACAAAACGGATGATATATCCCCGCCCAAACGACAAGCGCTCTGCGTAAGTCAATATCAGCGGCGCACCTGTCATCGTTTGCAACTTGGCAGACAAGGTCATGGTGTAAGCAGGCTTGCCAAAAAATCTGGCCCAGACGCCTTCGCCTTGTTGTGGCACCTGATCTGGCAACAGACCAATCGCCTCACCTTTTTTTAAGGCTTTTGCCATTGTTCTGACACCGGATAAATTGGCAGGCGCTAAGATCAAATTCTCACGCGCTCTTGCACCTTCGATCAGGGGTTTTAACGCAGCTTTGCGTGGCGGCCGATACAAGGCAGTTAAACGGGTTCTGGCAGCGATAGCTTGGGCGATGATTTCAAAACAGCCAAGATGTGGCGTGAGTAAAATCACACCTTTTTTGGCATCTAAGGCCGCTTGCACGATTTCCCAATTTTCTACCGATGCGGTACGTAATACTCGCTCCGGGTTGGCGCACCAGATGAAGGGAAGTTCCAGGACGTTTTTGCCAGCCTCCCGTACTGCGGTAGAAATATGTGTCGTAAAACCCGCCCGGGTAATATTGGCCTGCAAACGACGACGATACGATCCGGAAAAAAGATAAACCAGCCAGCCCAATGCGGCGCCAATGGCATGCAAAACAGGCAATGGGAAAATCGACAAAAATCGGAATAAAGCTACGAGCATAATATCTCTCAACATGAGAAAAATGAGCACTAAGAAATCGGCGCCAAACTAAAACTCCATTAGGAAAACCTTGGCAAACCCGGGCTAATTAGACATAGTGCAAAGAAGAAGCGTAAAATATCACATTCCTAGTGACGGCTATTGCAAAATTAAACTCGGCACCAATATCAATCCTTATAAACTGATATCAATGCAAAGATTAAACTGACAATTGTTTTCATGACGTAAAGCAGTAACCGCCGAGTTAACAGACAACTTGCGAGGCGGTATATAAGTTCCGCTAAAGCGTCGCAGGTTCTCTTTCCGACTGCGGCATGTTTAATACGGTCATTTTTTACAAGGAGCCTGCGATGGCTAATGATTTTCTCTTCACCTCTGAATCGGTCTCTGAAGGACATCCCGACAAAGTCGCCGATCAAATTTCCGATGCAATCCTCGATGCGATTTTTGAACAAGATCCGCTGTCACGCGTCGCGGCTGAAACATTGGTCAACACGGGCTTAGTGGTTCTGGCAGGCGAAATTACCACCAATGCCCATGTCGATTACATTCAGGTTGCACGCGACACCATCAAACGCATAGGCTATGACAATACTGAATTTGGTATTGACTACAAAGGCTGCGCGGTATTGGTTGCTTATGACAAACAATCGAATGACATCGCGCAAGGTGTTGATCAGGCTACCGACGACCATCTGAACACCGGTGCCGGTGACCAGGGCTTGATGTTTGGTTATGCCTGCGATGAAACGCCAGAACTGATGCCAGCACCGATCTACTATGCACATCGTTTGGTGGAACGTCAGGCGCAATTGCGCAAAGATGGGCGCTTGCCGTTCTTGCGTCCAGATGCCAAGAGCCAGGTCACAATGCGTTATGTCGATGGCAAGCCACACAGTATTGATACCGTCGTGTTGTCGACACAGCATAGCCCCGATCAAAGCGATGGCACCAAGATGAAGTCTTCTTTTATCGAAGCCGTCATTGAAGAAATCATCAAACCCGTATTGCCAAAAGACTGGCTGCAAGATACCAAGTTTTTGATCAATCCTACCGGACGTTTTGTCATCGGTGGGCCGCAAGGCGATTGCGGCTTAACTGGCCGTAAAATTATTGTCGATACTTACGGTGGCGCTTGTCCACATGGCGGCGGCGCATTCTCCGGCAAAGACCCTACTAAAGTGGATCGCTCCGCAGCTTACGCAGCACGCTATGTGGCAAAAAATATCGTCGCTGCCGGATTGGCAAAACAATGCCAAATACAAGTGGCGTATGCAATTGGTGTAGCACGTCCGATGAATGTGACGGTTTATACCGAAGGCACAGGGGTGATCCCGGATGATCAGATCGCTGCTCTGGTGAATGAGTATTTTGACCTGCGTCCAAAAGGCATTATCCAGATGTTAGATCTGTTGCGCCCTATTTATACTAAAACGGCGGCGTATGGTCACTTTGGCCGTGAAGAACCTGAGTTCACCTGGGAACGCACCGACAAAGCGGTGTTGTTGCGTAAAGCGGCTGGTTTGTAATTTTTTGACGCGTATTAAGTTGTAAGGTTGAAGCATGCGATGGTGGACTCAGTTGGGCGGTAATAATTTATCCAGTTCTACCTCGTCCGTCATTGCATGTGCCAGCCTGATGTTATTGATCTCATCAGCTAATGCGTCAGTCGTTGCTGGCGCTGTTACTAATACTGCTGCAGCTAGTGCAGTGGCTAGTGCAGCCGCCAGTGCGAGCAAGCCGCCTCTAGCGCCTACCTTATTCCCAAATCCAAAAATCATCACCGACTGGTGCACGCCATTAGTGGCTCGGTTGCCTAAAGTGTCGCTCAATGATTGCCGCAACAGTAAGGTAATGCCGACTGGGGCGAAATCCGTGAATGGCTTCCCAATTTTGGCGCGCGATTTTGAGGCGGTCTCTAAAAATATCACTAAAGCAGATACTAAACCTGACACTAAACCTGACACTAAACGAAAGCCAGCCATCAAAATTCTGCTAATCGGCGGTATTCATGGTGATGAAAAAACAGCGTCAGCGATCGTATTTAAGTGGCTGGACAGCATGCAAAAACCTGCCGCGCAAGAATTTCAGTGGAAGGTCGCGCCCATCGTCAACCCGGATGGTTTGCTGGCGGCCAAATCCAAACGTGTGAACGTGCATGGCGTTGACTTAAATCGTAATTTTCCGACGCCGAATTGGGAACACGACGCGCCACGTTATTGGGCCAACACCACCCGCAGCGATCCGCGCCGCTTCCCCGGCAAAGCGCCGATCTCGGAGCCAGAAAGCCGTTGGGTATTCGATACGATAGAAAAATTCAAGCCCGACGTCATCATCTCGGTGCATGCACCGTTTGGCGTGCTGGATTTTGATGGCCCGGTCACACCGCCGATCCGCTTTGGCCGCCTGATGTTCAACCGGGTTGGCGTTTACCCAGGCTCGCTAGGCAACTATAGCGGCTTGCACAAAGACATCCCGGTGGTCACGATAGAACTGCCCAACGCCACAGTCATGCCACCAGACGCTGAAGTCCAGCGCATCTGGCAAGACATGCTGGGCTGGATCAAACGCAATGTGCCTGCGCAAGCTAAATTAGCGCAGCGCTAACTGCAAAATCACTATACTCCCCCTATTTTTTATAAAAATAGGCTGATTGCCCAATAATTCTATGGACAATTAAATATACACATCAGGAGTATATTAAAATCAATCAAACCACTTTCTGCTCACAGAATCGCTAAAAGTGAGTTAAACCGACAACAGCTATGCCTCAGACATCACTCCATTGCCGCAGCAAATTGTGATAATGACCGGTCAAACTCAAGACTTCATCGCAGTCACCTAAACGTCCGCGCAGCTTTTGAATATTCTGGTCCAGCTCAAATAACATCCCGCGCCGGCTGTCGTCGCGCACCATACTTTGGGTCCAGAAGAAAGAGCAAATACGCGCACCCTGTGTCACCGGCTCTACTCGATGCAGGCTGCTGGACGGATAGACAATCAAATCACCGGCGGGCAGTTTGACCTCATGCGTGCCATAGGTATCGACGACGACCAGCTCTCCGCCTTCATACTCTTCCGGGTCGCATAGAAAAAGTGTGGACGATATATCAGTACGCATATACGCAGCACCCGGCAGTTTGCGTACCGCGCCGTCGATATGTAAGCCGTAATGGTCGCCGCCTTCATAACAATTAAATAGTGGTGGGACTGTGCGCAAAGGTAAGGTGGCGGCGAAGAATAAAGGGTTACGCGCCAGCGCGGCCAACACAGTCTCTCCCAGTTCTATACTAAGCGGTGAACTCTCTGGGAGTTGCCGATTGCGCTTGACTTGCGCGCCTTGTTCGCCAACGGTCGCTTTGCCATCAATCCAGTCTGACTGATCCAGTTTTGCTCTGATCTGCGCGACCTGATCACGGGTCAATACTTCAGGTATGTGCAACATCATCGTATCTGCTCCTTGTCATGCAAAAGCCCCTCGTGCAGACGAAGGGCTTTTGATTGCGTTATTTCTTGTTGGCTATTTAGCTCTAGCTATCCATTTATAACAATCAATATAGCCAGAAACTAAAGTTTCAAGTTCAGTTAAAACTTAATATTCGCCATCAAAGTTGCCGAGCGTGGCGTGACTGGCGTGTAACGATATCCACTCTTGTTAATCGCTGCAACGTAGGCTTTATCGCCAAGGTTGTACAGGTTCAATTGCAGATCGATATTCTTGTTGATGGCATAACTCGCCATTGCATCCACCACCCAATAGGAATTGGTATAAGCCGGTGTGCCGACGGCACCATCAGTGCCACGCAACAAAGAATCAACAAAACGTGCGCCGCCACCGAGCTTCACGCCAAACGGTAACTCATACGAGGTCCATGCGGTGAAAGCTTGTTTTGGCGTGTAGGCCAGATTGTTGATACCGCTGGCAGTCGTGATTTTTCCGCTCTCTACTTTGGTGTCCATCTTGGTATAACCGGCACTGACTAACCAAGTTTTAGTGATCGCGCCAGTCACGCCCAACTCCACACCTTGCACCCGCTTTTTGCCCGTTTGGTAGTACAGCAGATCAACCAGGTTTTGTTCAACCTCATTTGATACTTCGGTACGATACAAAGCTGCGGTAAACGACAACTTTTGGTCTAACAAATCCCACTTGGTACCGATCTCTGCATTCTTGGTTTCTTGCGGATCAAACTTAGGATTGGCAGCACTGCTCGCAGAGGCACTTAAAGCAAAATTAGAACCGCCCGGTGGCTGTTTGGACGTGGCATAGGACACATACACACTGCTGGCTTCGGTCGGTTTATACAGACCACCGACTTTCCAGTTCACCAGATTACCGTCCATATTTAAATTGGTCGGGATCAAAGTATTGACTGGCAAAGTAGGATTAGCAGCCAGCGTCGATAAACTAGTGGCAGAATAATCCGTGCTGTAGTGATCGATCCGTACACCGCCGCTTAATTGCCATTGCGGCGTAAATTTTAAAGTATCAAAAGCGTAGGCACTCACCGTGGTAGTTGCGCCGCGGGTGAACACGCCGTTGCGCACTAAATTCAAGCCGCTAACAGGATCATTCGGATTCGGATTATAGAAGTTGGCAGCAGGCAGTGTGCCTGTGCCGCTGTAGCCAAAGGTGTTTTGTTTTTCGTTGGTCAGCTCGACACCGGTCAACACCGTATGCTGGAGTCCGTTCGTATCAAAATCAAGTAGCAGATTAGTTTGATTCGTCAAAATTTCATTTTTTTGATCTTTGAGCGTACGAGTACTCCGTGCCAGGGTCCAGGTAGATAAGTTGCTTGCTGATGGCGTAAGCAGATTCGCAGTCGTGCCCATGAAGGCGGTCAATAAATAATTTTGCGAGGTTTTGCCGTAGCGGGTGGTGTTGATCAATTTCGCTTTAGGATTAAAGTCATGTTCTATCCTCCCAGTCAGCATATCAGCTTTGACTTTGTCAAAATCGCTAGACGATCCATAGAAATTTTTTGGATCTACCATCGGCGCAGTTGATAGGAAAGGACGTTTAGGATCCGGACTGCTGTAGCCAGGCAAGCCTATTGTTGGAACGCCGCCATCCGGCACATTATTTTGATCAACATGCAGGTAATTCAGATAAATCCGGGTCGGACTACCAAGCCCAAATGCCAGCGACGGTGCGACACCCCAGCGTTTATTTTTGACTTCGTTACGGCTGGTGCTGCCACTATCTTCATCCATCACATTTAAACGAAATGCGGTACCTGTCTCTGCATTGATGACTTTATTCCAGTCCGCCGTAACGCGCTTTTGACTACCGCTACCGAATTTGACCGAGCCGTAAGTCGCATCATCTTTTTGCGCTTGTTTACTCACCAGATTGATTGATCCGGTGGGCGCACTACGACCGCTATCGGTCCCTGCAGCGCCTTTTAATACATCGATCTGCTCGATATTGAACAAGTCGCGCGAGATTGATCCCAGATCACGTACGCCGTCTACATAAATACTGCTGGAAGAATCAAAACCACGCATATAGACCGCGTCGCCTGTATTCGTGCTGCCGTTTTCACCAAGGAAGAATGCACCAACGCCAGGAGTATTTTGCAAAGCTTGGGTCAAGGTCACCGCGCCTTGTTGCTCTATCAGCTCGCGCTTAATCACGGTAATCGTTTGCGGAGTATCGACCAGAGGCTGGGTATATTTTGGCGATGAGGCCTTGTCCGCTTTAAAATCATTTTCCTGTTTCGACGTCACTTTTACTTCTGGCAAAGTCGTATCAGCCGCCTGCGCAAGTGCTGGCAGCATCACAGCAGCGATCGCTGCGGCGGTCAAAGTTTGATTAAATTGGGGACGTACATGCTTGCGACTTTTAATGTGTGACATCTTCGTTCCTGATGTATAAATAAAAAAATCTGAAAAGCCCTGTCCGGGCGTATCTATAGCGATGCAGGCATGAACTGAACGACCGATGCTAAATATTGAGGCAACACCGCTCCCAAGCATTAAATGCCAGAGCGTGTTGAACATGATCAGAGTTGATGAGCGCAGATCAGTAAGATTGCGCTACCGCCAGTTGCACTTTGCAAAAAAGGTGGCTGGCAGACAGAGGGGGAAGAATGTCGAAGCTGGCTTGGGTCTAGTACGTTTGTAACGAGATGTAATTTTAAATGAGAATCATTCTTAATCGCAAGCGAAATTTTTATTATTTCATCGCCAAAAAAGAGTTCGGCAACATCGCAGGACAAAATCGGTATCGTTTTTTATCTGCACAGACTATTCAAAGAATCCAACTCACGGAAAAAATGATGAACTAAAAGCATAATTACCTTGTCCATCAGCACTGCTTAATTCGATAATCAGCCTGTCTGCATCGAAGTAAGTCACACAGGATGTTTAGTAGCGTTTCGGAAGTCAACATACACAAAAATAACGACAAGGAAAATAATGGAACACAAAGCAAAATCAAAAAAACCTGCTGTGCTCATCGCCTCATTCAGTCTTGCGCTATTGGGTTTAGCCACCGCGAGTATCAGTCAAGCACAAACTACGGTGGCAGGCGCAATGACAGAATCGGTAGTCGCTGCCGATCCGCAGCAATGGCTGGAAGATGTCACCGGCGAGAAAGCCCTGGATTGGGTCAAGGCACGTAATCAGGTCACTCGCAGCAAATTGGATAGCGATGCTGGTTTCATCAAGCTACGCAGTGATTTGCAAGTCGTACTGAACTCCAAAGACCGGATCCCGACCGTGAACAAAATGGGAAATTATTATTACAATTTTTGGATGGACGCCGATCATCCACGCGGCGTCTGGCGCAAAACGACGCTGGACGAATATCGCAAATCCCAACCAAAATGGGAAACCGTGCTCGATATCGATGCACTGGCAAAAATAGAGAACGAAAACTGGGTATTCAAAAATAGCAACTGCCGTGATCCGGTTTATGACCGCTGCTTAATTCAATTATCTCGCGGCGGCGCAGATGCAGTAGTAATGCGCGAATTTGATCTGACCACACAGAGCTTTATCAAAGACGGTTTTACCCTGCCGGAAGCCAAGATGAACATCGATTGGCGCGATAAAGATACGCTATTCGTCGGAACCAATTTTGGCGAAGGCTCACTGACGGATTCTGGCTATCCGCGCATCGTCAAAGAGTGGAAACGTGGCACACCGATCAGCGCCGCCAAGACTTTATTGGAAGGTGAAAAAACCGATATCTCGGTCTCAGCCCGAAGCTACGATCAAGATGGTATTCATCACGAAATCGTTAGCAGAGGTGTGACTTTTTACACGTCGGAAGAATATTTAAAAGAAGGTAGCAAACTGACGCGATTAGATGTGCCAGCAAAATCCAATATCAGTTTCTTTGGCAAACAATTCGTCGTTAGCCTACGTGAAGCATGGACCACTGGCGGCAAGACCTACGCCACTGGCAGCCTGCTGGCGATTGATTTTGACGCGTATAAAAAAGGCAAACGTAATTTCAATGTATTGTTCCAGCCGACGGATACAAGCTCACTCAATGGCGAGGCAATTACTAAACATTATCTGCTGGTGCAGTCATTGAATAATGTCAAAAGTAATCTGACTGAATGGCAGCTAAAAAAGGGCAAATGGGTCTCACGTGAAGTCGCCCTGCCCACACTAGGTAGCATCGGTGTCAGCGCGATTGACGCCAATCATTCTGACGATTATTTCCTGAGCTATTCCGACTATCTGACTCCTAGCGTTTACATTCTGGCGCATGCGGGTAACGATCAGCGCGAAACCTTAAAATCTGCCCCTAGCTTTTTCGATGCAACGCCTTACGAGACCGTACAAAAGTTTGCCACCTCCAAAGACGGCACCAAAGTCCCATACTTTATGGTGCGCAATAAAGACGTGAAATACGATGGTAACAATCCGACACTGTTGTACGGCTATGGTGGCTTTGAGATTTCGTTGACACCGTCCTACTCCGGTAGTCTGGGTAAAACCTGGCTAGAAAAAGGCGGCGTCTATGTCGTGGCCAATATCCGTGGCGGTGGCGAATACGGTCCGCGCTGGCATGAGGCCGCGTTAAAAGAAAACCGTCAGCGTGCGTATGATGATTTTGCCGCAGTCGCGGACGACCTGATCGCCAGCAAAATCACCAACCCACAACATCTGGGCGCGATGGGTGGCAGCAATGGTGGCTTACTCGCCGGTGTCGCCTTGACCCAGCATCCAGAACTGTTTAATGCCGTTGTCAGCCAGGTGCCTTTGCTAGACATGCAGCGCTTTAACAAACTGCTGGCAGGAGCGTCGTGGATGGGTGAATACGGCAATCCAGACATTCCAGCAGAATGGGATTACATTTCACGCTACTCACCATACCAAAACGTCAAAGCGGGCGTTAAATACCCGAATGTCTTGTTCATCACGTCCACCCGTGATGACCGTGTACATCCGGGACATGCACGCAAGATGGCCGCAAAAATGATCAGTCAGGGTCACGACAATGTCTGGTCTTACGAAAATATTGAAGGCGGTCACGGCGGTGCGGCTAACAATGCACAACGTGCAGATATGGCAGCGATTACCTATTCGTTTTTGTGGAATATGTTGAAGCGGGATAATGGCGATGTGGTGATTAAGCGTTAGTTTTACTGCTACATTTAAGCGCTCAGTTTCCGAATTTTGCGGATTGTGTTCAAAAGCCGCTGACATTTAAGTCAGCGGCTTTTTTATATCTCTGGTGCGCTTAGTGGAAAATCTCGGTTTATGCAAAGTGACATATCCACCGATATGCTGAACGCTCACAAACAAACAGCGGCAATTGCTCGAAGTTACGGCATTTTAGAGGGCGCAGCAATTTCCTCAATTGAAGCTAGAGGAGTTTCCCTTTTCGCAGAATCTGCGGGACGCGCGGCTCGTCAGTGGGGCAAGTATGTTATTAAAGGGGCTGGTGTAATTGGCGCAATAGCTGGATCTAGCGTTGTCTTTGCAGCTGATTTATTTACTCACTCTGACGAGGCAGGTCGTTACTCTGATTGCATTAAATCATGTACTCTCATCTACGGTAAATAATAATCTCTCTATCCATTGGCTTATATGAAAATAATGAATTTTAATGGGAAACAAAATATTGCTTTGCTCAACTCATTATCAGAGATATTGGTAAGACATGATTTTTTGTTTATTGGCGTTGACAAATCTCGGACTGACATTGCAACGTGGGAGAAAAAATTAACTCCGACACTGAGCGCAACCATGATGGTGACATTGAGTAGTACACTTAGCCCAGATTTATGGTCTATAGAGCCTCTGATTATTTTGTATTCAAGTTTCGCGGCTGAGAAATCTAATTATCTGGGATTAGATCGTGATTGTTCACCAGTAACTGATCGCTGGATAGAGCCAGATTCAGTTCCGATTATGCGGCTATTTCCCGCTCACTACAGATGGCAAGATAAGCTAGAGATTAAGTACCCTGTTTTAGAAGGTCGTCCTGATAATCTTGCGTTTCTTGCTCAAGAATTTTCCGATGTCTATGATGAATACGCATTGCCAGTATTAACGAATTTTTCTAATTCACTTAGCGCAGCTGAATTTTTATTGACTTCCTCAAGCCTTTATAAAACTCGACGTTTATCCACCGTTAGACCACGCTACGATCTTTTACGGGAGCCGATTTATGCTGCAATATTATTTTTAGAAGCTGGAGAATTCCAACGCAGTTTAGATTTACTAAAGCGCTGGGATACTTGTGAGGAAATGTTTGATCCTTCATTTACAGCGCAATACAAACGCAGTCTTGTTTGTCAAATTAAAAAATTGATTCCGTACTTCGAGTCGCAATTAAGCAAGCGTAGCGTGCGTAGCCCGTAGCGCCATGCGCACCGCTTCACCGGATATCCTGATTTTTTAAGCCGTTTGTTTTTCCATCATTGGTGCGCATGGCGCACCCTACGCAATATTTATGCGGCTTGTGGCGTGTTTTTGTGCCGCAAGGCACGTCTTTGCTGGGGGATCGTTTCCACATAAAGCCTGATGTGCGTCTCCTCGTAGGGTGCGCCATGCGCACCGTTTCACCGGATATCTCATTTTTAAGCCGTTTGTTTTTCCATCATTGGTGCGCATGGCGCATATATGGACTCTTCACGATTACAAGAGTTTTCAAATGAAATAAGTGCGATCGGTCGAATTCACGATATTGAACCGGACCCAATGAATTGCGCCGCATGCGGATCTGTTGATTGGCTCTGTCAGCCTTAGGTATTGATTTGAAATGAGCCGGAGCCGGGCTGCACCTCTCTCCCGTGCGCGGCATAGGGTGTTCCATGCGATTGACATTCACACTACATGTCGCATCATCGATAGGATGCAAGCGTGCATCAAGCGATTAAATATACTCCTAGTATGTATATTTAAATAGTCCAAGTAATTATTGGGCATCTAGGCATTTTTCAGATTTCTTTATGGGAGTATATCCGTACACTTCTAAGATATGCGCAGCCATTTACACCAAATATAGGCTTCAGATACCTTATATTGCCATCACTTTCGGAGGACAAAATCACGGCGAAAAATACAAATGCTGTATCATCAATGGCTCTGAAGTTGCTGAATTCTCAAACCCTGGAAAATTGTTTGTCTTCGCTTCGATCGCAATTCCGCCTCAAGATCACCCAATCCAATCGAATACCCTATGAGTTTGTACCAACTACTTGCACAATTTATAAAACAACATAAACGGCACTATATTGCAGCGGGCGCTATGCTACTTAGCGTCGCAATATTGACTGTGCTGATCCCGCGCAAAGTCGGCGCGGTGATTGATGCGATGGTGGCGCACACCTTAGATGGTCGCGGACTGGCGATCCAGTTAGGCCAGCTGATATTGATGGGAATAGCGATTTACTTTTTGCGCGTAGGCTGGCGCTTGCAATTGTTTGCAGCGTCATATCAGTTAGGCGTGCAATTACGCACCAGGCTATATCAGCGCTTGAGTTTACAAGGCGCGCCGTTTTTTCAGCAGCAACGCACTGGCGATTTAATGGCGCTCGGCACCAATGATGCAGATGCGATTGAACTGGCGTCTGGGGAAGCCATGCTGGCGGGCTTTGATGGCACGATGACTTTTGCACTGGTGATCGGCATGATGTTGCTGGGTGTGGATTGGCGGCTGGCGCTGGTGGCATTGCTGCCCTTCCCTTTTATGGCGTGGGCATTTAAGAAAATCACTCATCACGTGCATGATGCATCCCGTGACTCTTTAAACCGGTTTAGTAAGCTCAATGATCAGGTGCAGGAAACTCTGGCGGGTGTACGCACCTTGCGCGCTCTCGGTCTGGAACAACGCAGCGCAGCGCAATTTGCCGAACTGGCCGAACAGGCAGCCGATGCCAGTCTGAGCGCACAGCGCTGGGAAGCCGCTTATGAACCAGCAGTCGGTATCGCCCTGACCTCCGCAGGCGCATTGACGCTGGCAATGGGCGGATATCTGGTCTGGAATCAACAAATGACCATCGGTACCCTGACCAGCTTTACGATGTATTTGGGTCAATTGATCTGGCCGATGTTTGCTGCTGGTTGGGTATTGTCCTTGCTGGAACGCGGCAAAGCCGCATGGAATCGGTTGGAGCCTGTTCTGGCGGCGGAACTTAGTGTGCAGGATCATGGTCAGATCACCACATCGCCGCAGGGTAGTTTGCGTTTTCAGGACATCAGTTTTTCGTACCCTAGACAATCTGCCATCGCGCTGGATCATGTGTCGTTTAACTTAGACGAGGGGAAAACGCTGGGCATCGTCGGACATACAGGATCGGGCAAATCGACAATTATCCGTTTGATATTGCGGCAATACGATATAGCTGCCGCCGGTAAAGGCACACTAGGCTCGCTAGGTTCGCTACGTTGGGGTGAGCATGCGCAATCGGATTATCGCTTACATAGTTTGCGGCTGGCGATCAACTGGGTATCGCAGGAACCTTTTTTGTTCTCTGCATCGATTGCTCATAATATTGCTTTGGGCAATCCCGACGCGACCCGTGAACAGATTATTCACGCCGCTACGCTGGCGGCCGTACATGAGGATATTGTGCGCTTCCCGCAGGGCTATGACACACCGGTAGGTGAGCGCGGTGTGACGCTTTCTGGTGGACAGCGTCAACGGGTTGCGATTGCTCGCGCTTTACTGACCGATAGTCCTTTACTGTTACTGGATGACGCCTTGTCAGCAGTCGATACCGATACCGAAACCCGCATCCTTCAACATCTAAATGAATTACGTCAGCAACGTAAAGAGCGCAGCGCCATTATCGTCAGTCATCGCCTGAGCGCCGTTGCGAATGCAGATCATATTTTAGTGCTGCGTGAAGGCCGAGTGATTGAACAAGGCACGCATGACATGTTATTAGAGCAAGCAGGATGGTACGCAGCCCAATGGCGCTATCAACAATTGGAAGCCAGTCTTGATGCGGCTTAAACCTGTCAGTAACCGGCTGTGGTATTCCGCAGCCTCTGTTAGCTAAGCCAACTATTCTTCGTCAACTATCCACTCTACAAAAGTTAAAAGTAATGTCTGAAGTAAATGCGATAGGCAGCCCAGCAATGAGCGCCCCCGAAAGCAAGTCCGAAAAAAAGCTCGCAGTGAATTTGCTCATGCAAGCGGCACAACCCGAACGTCGCCACGTGCTGCTAGGGATTCTATTTTTATTTGTCGCTGCAGGACTGGAAGCACTGGGTCCTCTGCTAGGTAAGGCGTTTATTGATCGCTATCTGTTGCCTCATCAAATGGATACCGCCATCGTAGTCGGCTTGCTGGTCACCTATCTGGCCACAGGCTGGTGGGCAACCTGGCTGCGATATCTGCAACTGTCACGCCTGGCCGGTGTTGCCATGCGCTCGGTGCGCCGCCTGCGTGAGCAAGTGTATGAACATGTACTGCGCTTGCCGATGGCTTTTTTTGATAAAGCGATTACGGGACAACTAGTCAGTCGTGTAACCAACGACACCGAAGCTGTTAAAAATCTATACGTCCAAGTCTTGTTTGTCATGCTGGACTCTTCCATCGTGGTGATCGGCGCACTGGTAGCAATGGCGTGGCTGGATTGGCGGCTGATGCTGATCGTAGCAATGCTAATCCCGGCCGTAGTGATCATCGTTTGGTTTTATCAGCGCTGGAGTGCGCCAGCAGTGAGTCGTGCGCGCCAGTTGCGTAGCGAGATCAACGCGCAGGTTGCAGAGAGTATTAACGGCATGAGCACGCTGCAAGCAAGCAATGCCGAATTGCGTTTCGGCGCACGGTTTGACGCGACCAATCAACAACATTACCATGCGCGGTTAGACGAGTTGCGAGCCAATGCTTGGCTCTTGCGTCCTGCGCTGGACTTACTCAATTCGCTGCTATTGGTAGTGGTGATCTTTTGTTTTAGCCAGCGTGATTTTTCTGGTGTTGAAGTCGGTATCTTGTATGCGTTTGTCAGCTATATTGCCCGCGTGGTTGATCCTTTGATCCAGATCACCTTGCAATTCGGTCAGATACAACAAGCAGTGGTTTCGGCGGCACGGGTGAATACTTTATTGAGAGAAAAAACGACTACCAGCATCATCAGCGACCAAAAAATTAGCCAAGGTGATTTGCGCTTACAGCATCTGGCTTTTGGCTATGACCCAGTCAATCCGGTGCTGCATGATGTTAACTTGCATATCCCGGCAGGCAGCTTTTTCGGCATTGTCGGCCACACAGGAAGCGGCAAGTCCACTCTGCTCAGTCTATTATTGCGTTTCTATACCGCACAGTCTGGTCGTATCACGATTGATGATATTGATCTGACCAGTTTTAGCGATGAGCATTTCCGCGCCAGTGTGGGACTTGTACCGCAAGAGCCATTTTTATTAGCAGCCAATGCCCGCGAAAATATCGCCATGGGGCGCGATATCAGCGAGGCCGATATCATTATCGCCGCCAAAGCGGCACGCGCGCATGACTTTATTCTGCAACTGGAACAAGGTTATGACACGCCCTTGGGTGAAGGCGGCGCGCGCCTGTCTACCGGCCAAAAACAATTGATCGCGATCGCCCGTGCGCTGGCGGGCAAACCCCGCATCTTGTTTTTGGATGAAGCTACATCACATATCGACAGCGAGACCGAGCAAGTCGTACAAACAGCGCTGACAGAACTGCGTGGCAGCGTGACCATCGTGGCGATTGCGCACCGTCTATCCACTATCCGCGACGCAGACCAGATTGTCGTACTCAATCACGGCAATATTGCAGAACAAGGCACGCACGCACAATTGATGCTGCTGGACTCTGGCATTTATCAAAAACTGTATTTGCTGCAAACATTAGAAGACTAAGGAAGACATGAGTACTTTGATGAAATTAATCTTAGGTGGTATCGCTGTTCTGACAGCCTGTTTTTTAGGTGCGCTGATCTATATATTTTTTGGTATCTTGCCCAATTTGCCGTCACTGGATGCAGTCACCGATTACCAGCCAAAAATCCCGCTCCGTATCTACACCGCCGACAATGCTTTGATCGGTGAGTTTGGTGATGAACACAGAGATTTTGTCGCTATCAAAGATATTCCGCCAGTCATGAAAAACGCTTTATTGGCGATAGAAGACAAGCGATTTTACGAGCATAGCGGGATTGATTTTCGTAGTGCTTTACGGGCATTGCTAGCAGATTTGAGCGGTGGTTTTCATCAAGGTGGCTCGACTATCACGATGCAAGTCACTCGTAATATTTTGCTGACACAAGAAAAAACCGTTATGCGCAAGTTTAAAGAAATTGTCTTAGCCTATCGCATCGAAGCGGCATTAAGCAAAGACCAGATTCTTGAGCTATATATGAATCAAATCTATCTCGGTCAACGTACCCATGGTTTTTCCAGCGCGGCTAATACCTACTTCGGTAAATCGCTGCAAGAGTTATCGATTGCAGAAGCCGCCATGCTGGCAGGCTTACCGCAAAATCCAGCACGCCATAATCCAGCAGTCAATCCGCAACGCGCCAAGCAACGTCAGCTGTTAGTTTTAAAGGCGATGCAAGATGATGGTTATATTACGCAAGCCCAATATGATCAAGCCAGCAAAGAAGAACTGCATATCAGTAGCCGCCAGCAGTTTGATGCGCATGCCGATTACGTCGCGGAAATTGTGCGTCAAAGTATCGTCGCAGAGTATAAAGACGCTGCGTATACCAGCGGCCTGAAGGTCTACACCACGATTTATAAAGCCGAGCAAGACGCCGCATACGAATCATTACGCCGTAATGTCATGGCCTACGACCAGCGTCATGGATATCGTGGCCCGGAGGCTTTTATTGAGCTACCCACTGACGAAGATGAACGTGATGATGCTATCGATGCTGTGATGCTGAAACATCCTACCAATGATAAATTGCTGCCTGCGGTCGTGCTGGAAGTTAGTCCAAAATCACTCAAAGCGGAAATGGCGTCCGGCGATACAATTACCCTCAGCGGAGAGACCTTGCGCTTTGCGGACAAAGCCTTGCAAAATAATGCCAACCGCGATTTAAAAATACGTCCAGGCGCTTTGATACGTGTGATGCAAGATGCTAAAAAACGCTGGACGATCAGTCAATTGCCGGAAGTAGATGCCGCCTTCGTCGCCCTGAATGCGCAAGATGGTTCGTATCGTGCGATGGTCGGTGGATTTGATTTCAACCGTAAACAATTTAATCATGTAACCAGTGCATGGCGTCAGCCTGGTTCGTCGATCAAACCCTTTATTTATTCTGCTGCGTTGGAAAAAGGCTATTCGCCAGCCACCATCGCCAACGACGTGCAATTGTCCGAAACCAGTACTGAAGATTTAAAGTGGGATCCACGCAATGACGATGGCAAATACGATGGACCTATCAGTTTGCGTACCGCATTGGCACAATCTAAAAACGTAGTCTCAGTGCGTTTGCTGCGCGCAATCGGCGCCAGCTATGCACGTGATTACTTACCTCGCTTTGGTTTTGATATCACCAAGCAACCACAAAATCTGACGCTGGCGCTGGGTACCGGATCAGTCACGCCACTCCAGGTTGCGGCTGCTTATGCGGTATTTGCTAATGGCGGTTATCAGATTAAACCGTGGCTGATTCAAAAAATTACCGACTCACGTGGCAAAGTATTGTCAGACATTAAACCACCCGCCGTTGCGCAAGAAGATGCCAGAGTTATTGACGGTCGTAACGCCTTTATCATGGACAGCATGCTGCGTGAGGTCGTCAGAACCGGTACCGGTGCATCTGCTACGCCACGCTTAGGACGACATGACATTGCGGGCAAAACGGGTACCAGCAGCGATGCGGTCGATGGCTGGTTTGCAGGCTATGCGGGTAACTTAGTGGCAGTAGCATGGATGGGATACGACGATCCAAAGTCACTGGGCGGCAGAGAGTTTGGTGCAACTTTATCTCTACCAATCTGGATCGACTATATGCATCAGGCAATGGCAGGCAAACCTGAACTACAACGCGCTGTGCCAGAGAATGTATCCAACGCAGAAGGCGATTGGATGTATAACGAATTTATGAACGGTGCGGGCGTTAAAACTTTTGATCTTGACCTTCCCGGCACTCCTTCGGTCCCGCCAGCTGCGGGAACAACTCCCGGGCTAACGCCTGCTGCAACACCAGCTACAACGGCACCACTTCCCAACCAAGAAATCATCAAATAAAAAAAGCCCGCTACCAGAGCGGGCTAAAATCCTTACCTTTGGAGAGTATCAAGGATGAGGCAAGTATATGGTGAAAATATTACGGAGTAATGACAGGCTGAATCAGAGCCTACTTTTTTTCTGACGATCTATTACTGCCCCTTATTTAGACTTACTGACCCTTACTGCCCCTTACTGACCGGGTGCGCTCGAACCCCAAGTGCAAAAAAAAGCCCGCTGGACTAGCGGGCAAAATCTACAATCTGGAGAGAGTAGAAACCGGTAAGTTACATCGTGCCAATCTGTGTAAGACCTCTCTTAAGATTGGCTACAGAACATGGACAAATTAGGCTGCAATAGGTTCCGCACAATCAAGATTTCTCAATGCCTCAAACCCCTGCTGCAAATCATTCTGTAAATCTTGAACTGCTTCCAGACCGATATGCAAACGTATCATCGGCGCCTGCCATTGGCTGGCATTCACGGTGCGGCAGTGTTTTGGCTTGGTCGGCAAAATCAGACTCTCGTAGCCGCCCCAGCTAAAGCCGATACCAAATAATTCCGTACGGTCTATCAGCTCGGCAACTTGTTGTTCTGTGATGTGCTGATGAAAAATCGCACCCATCAAACCACAGGCGTAATCAGGATGGAAATCGCGCTTCCATAGTTCATGCCCCGCTGCACCTGGCAACGGTGGATACAGCACTTCGGCGATTTCTGGCTGAGCCTGTAACCATTGCGCGATATGCAATGCGCTGACTCTGTGTACCGCCAGGCGCGCAGACATCGTGCGCAAACCGCGTAAAGCCAATGCCGCATCGTCCGCACCGATCGATAAACCCAACTGCTTGTAGGTATCGCGTAAACGAGGATGCAAGGCTTCTGTGGTTAAAATCACACCCATCATGGCGTCGGAGTGGCCAACAATATATTTTGTCGCCGCGTGGATAGAGACATCAATGCCCAGTTCAAACGAAGACCAGCCTATCGGCGTTGCCCAGGTACTGTCAGACACAATCACCGCGCCGCTTGCATGCGCGACTGCGGCCATCGCAGGAATGTCCTGTACCTCAAACGTCAATGATCCCGGTGACTCGACAAACACAACTTTGGTATTAGGCTGCATTAATGACGCGATATTCCTGCCGATCAGGGGATCATAATAAGTGGTACTGATACCCATTTTTTTGAGCAAGCCATCACAAAATAAACGGGTCGGATCGTAAGTCGTATCCACCATCAGTAAATGATCGCCAGGTTTTAACAAAGCCAGCAAAGTAGTGGTGATCGCGGATAAACCCGATGGTGTCAGCAAACAAGCGGCTGCGCCTTCTGCTGCACATAAAGCATGTTCCAGCGCCAAAGTCGTCTCATTACCGTGGCGACCGTAAATTGCTCGGGTACCAGTCGCCTCCTTTAAACCTGCCACATTGGGAAATAGCATGGTCGAGGCACGGATGACTGGCGGATTCACTGGCCCGTGGTGCGCTTTACCTTTGCGCCCTGCGTGAGTCAGTTTGGTGGCGGTTTGCCATTGCGGATCGTGCTTACTCATGATGCGTCCTTGATTGTGCTGAATTACTCTGAATTTGTTCGATCTGATCGATCTGATCGATTTGTCCAATTAACTGCGATGCCGTAGCTCACCAAAGCGCGCCAGCTGCAGCCTTGTCCTACCTTGCTATAGTGAAATTGGCTAAGTTCTAATCGTAACAAAACACAGATGAAATTTTTTACCAAAAAATCATAGATAATTCATCTTATTGAGAATAATTTTCTATAAAATTCAATCTATGGATAAAAAAGATATCGAAATATTACAAATTCTTCAAAAAGACGCCTCCATCGCTTTGGCCGATCTGGCTCAGGCGGTGCATTTGTCGGTCACGCCATGCTGGCGGCGCGTGCAACGGTTGCAGGACGATGGCGTGATCCGGCAACAAGTCGTGCTATGCGATCCCGGCAAGCTCAATCTGGGACTGACCGTGATGGTTGCCTTAAAAGCAGCGCAGCATAACGAAGGCTGGATGCAGCGCTTTATCAGCGGCACCAAGGACATCCCGGAAATTGTCGAAATTTTGCGTATGAGTGGTGATACCGATTACCTGCTGAAGGTGCTGGTACCGGACATGGCCGGTTTTGATCAGGTATATAAAAAATTGGTCAAGGTCGCTGATTTGCAAGATGTCAGCTCTAGCTTTGTAATGGAAATCATCAAAAGCACTACCGCGCTACCGCTGGATTACGCGGTGTTAAAAACGCTGAAAGTGTGATTAAGTGGCATTTCGATGAAGAGTTATAAAACATCCGTTACTATGAAAATTAATATACTCCCTATATGTATATTTATATGTCCATATATAACCTGGACAATCGGCCATTTTTATTAAAAAAATGGGGGAGTATATTAAAAATCTCTACTCTATTCGCTAATAACACATACCCATGGAATTATTTGAACGCATCATCGCTATCATCTTGCCGGTGTTTATCATCATCGGTCTGGGCTATTTGTATGCGCGCGTTAGAAGTACTACCGATAAAGGCGCTGGCGTTAAAGACGATATGGTGGCGATTAACCGCGTCAGCATGGATGTGCTCTGTCCGTTGCTGGTGTTTTGCGCGCTCGCCGCAAAAGAATTTGATGTTGCTCACAACGCCTGGCTGATCCTGGCCGGCGTGCTGATTGCGCTCGGCTCTGGCTTGCTGGCGTGGCCAGTGGCACGCTTGCTGGGCTACGATGTACGCAGCTTTGTGCCGCCCATGATGTACAACAATTGCGGCAACATGGGCTTGCCTCTGGCGGCACTGGCGTTTGGTGCCAATGGATTGTCGGCAGCGGTTGCCTTGTTTATGGCGTGCAATCTGGTGTACTTCACGGTTGGCATTAAAATTATTCAGCGCGGCCATCCCGACCACCAAGACTCACCGCTCAAATTTTTACGCAGTCCGATGATGTTATCGATGATGCTGGGGATGATTTTCGCGCTGCTGCATGTGCACCTGCCGGCGTATTTATTCATCGCACTTAAAATGACGGGCGACGCCTGTATCCCCATCATGCTATTTGCGCTGGGTGTGCGTATGCTGGACATTAATTTCGCCAGTTGGCGCATCGGTCTGGTCGGCGCCATCACCTGTCCGGTGGCGGGATTGCTGCTCGCACTGTTGCTAGATCCAGTTTTGCCATTAAGCGCGGCACAACGCGGCCAAATGTACTTATTCGCCGCCCTGCCACCCGCCGTTTTTTGTTTTATGGTGGCAGAACAATATCAGCAAGAACCAGACAAAGTCGCTTCGATTGTGTTGCTGGGAAACCTGGCGGCGCTCTTGTTTGTGCCGGCAGGTTTGTGGCTGGGGTTGCGGTAAACGACCATAAAAATGTAATGATAATTCCAGAGCCACGTCGGCGCGTCATAAGGCAATCAATGAGTACAGATAAAGCTTCACTACTCTCTAATACGCAGTTAACTGATGTACCTCAGATAAAAAAGTTAAAATCTTCCTTC
Source organism: Undibacterium sp. GrIS 1.8 (assembly GCF_040544445.1). NCBI lineage: Bacteria > Pseudomonadati > Pseudomonadota > Betaproteobacteria > Burkholderiales > Oxalobacteraceae > Undibacterium > Undibacterium sp. GrIS 1.8. Next base: position 94,968 of record NZ_JBEONQ010000018.1, read on the forward strand.
AATCCAACTCCCCAATAAGCCATGAGCGACTACATCCAAACCTCCGTCAACAATCACATCGGCTACATCACACTAGATCGCCCTAAAGCACTCAACTCTTTATCTCTGGAAATGGTACGGGCGATTACGCAGACTTTGCTGGCTTGGCATGATGACGCCAATGTGCATGCGGTGTTTATTCATAGCAGCGCAGAGAAAGCATTTTGTGCCGGTGGTGACATCCGCTTTTTCTATGATGTCGGCACTGCGACACCCAAAGGCGATAGCGCTTTGCTGGAAGATTTTTTTACCGAAGAATATGCGCTGAATCATCTGATTCATTTTTATCCTAAGCCTTATATCGCCTTGATGAACGGCGTGGTGATGGGTGGCGGTATGGGCATCGCGCAGGCGGGGGGGAATTGTCGATTGAGGATCGTGACAGAGCGCACCAAGATGGCAATGCCGGAAGTAAACATCGGCCTGTTCCCTGACGTTGGTGGTGGTTATTTTCTGTCGCGCGCGCCGGGCCAGATCGGGACGTATCTGGGCTTGACTGGTGACATCATTACTGCGGCTGACGCTTTGTATGCAGGCTTGGCTGATGTGTTTATACCGACTACAGAATTACCCGCATTGATGGCGCTGTTGGCGACCACAACTTCTGGCGATATCCGCCACACGATCCGCGAGTTTGCTGCTCTGTTTGCAGAACAGGCAAATACCACAAGCAGCCGTTTGGCTACTCATCGTACGCTGATTGATCAGCATTTTACGGGCAACGATGCGAAGGCGATTGCGGCATCGCTAGCGGGTGATGCGAGCGAATTTACGCAACAGGCTGCAGCAGTAATGCAAAAGCGTTCTCCCTTATTGATGAGCGTGACGCTAGAACAATTACGTCGCGGTAGCACAATGTCAGTGGCCGATTGCTTGCGTATGGAACGCACGATGGTGCGTCATTGCTTTAAGCATGGTGAAGTACTGGAAGGCGTGCGAGCCCTGGTGGTGGATAAAGACAACACACCGCAATGGTCGCCAGTTACACTAGCCGAAGTAAGTGAAGAAATGGTAAGTACTTTTTTTGCGGAAGTGTGGCCAGCACATGCGCATCCATTGCGGTATTTAGCCTAGGCTTACTGATGTCGTGCCTGTAATTTATTGAAGTAATTTGTTAAGAAAAAAGAGGCGTACCAATTCGCTTGATACGCCTCTTTTATTTTGTTTTTTCAATCAGGGAAATAAATTAACGCTAATCACCGTGCCGCTGCGCACGGCATCATTTCCTAGTTGGACATCACCCTTATTTCAACAGGCCAAACACCTTGCCGATGATCTTGCTGCCACTGCCAATCGGATCCTGGCGTATGGCTTTTTCTTCTTCGCCTATCATCAGAAATAAACCGTCCATCGCACGTTGAGTTACGTAGCCTTCTACCGTGGCCTGCTCTTTCGGTACTGCTCCCATTTTTTCTGCCTGCCCCATTACGCTATTGTATTTAGCCGATAAGCCAGCTTTGTCTGTGACACCTTTCACCAGAGGTAAAAACTTAGTAGCGAGCGGCGTGGAGGTTTTTTGTTTGAAGAAATCTGTTACCGAGGTATCGCCGCCGGTGAGAATATTTTTAGCGTCGGTGACTGACATGGATTTAATCGCATCCATCAGCAGTGGCTTGGCCATTGGCACCGCAGATTCGGCAGCGCGGTTCATGGAGATAACCAGATCATCCAGCTGTTGACCACGTCCGGTCATTTTAAGTAGCGGACGCGCTTGCTCTAAGATGGATGGCAACTGGATTCTTACTTTGTCGTTATTTAAGAAGCCGTTTTCGACACCTAATTTAGCCACCGCCAAAGACGAACCTTTATCGAGTGCGGCTTTTAAACCGGCACTAGCGTCCTGATTGCTCAGGTCGCTTAGCGACGCCGCAAATGCAGAGGATGAGACGATCAACAAGGTGGCGGCAGTAAAGCGATATGGGAATGGCATGGTGATCTCCGGTGGATTAGGTTTGCGATGAATTGAAAATCAAATTGACGAATTTGATGACGACACTGATGACGATCTTATTTAGTTTGAGAATATCTTATAGAGCGCATTCAAAACATAGTCGGGCAGCAGCTTGACCCTATTTATTCTAGACGCAATTTGGATTGGCACAAGCAAAACAATTGTTAAAAAACAAAAAAGGAAAGCACACAGCTTTCCTTTTTATTTATACATACTCCTGATTAGTATATTTTAATCGTCCAATGATTCTATGGACAATCAGCATATTTTTACTTAATGACTAGGGGAGTATATTTAATTTCATTCCATCGCAAGAACATTTTTACGATACTTGCTTACTTATGTACTTATGCGGCCTTCTTTTCATCGCGCAATTCACGGCGCAAAATTTTACCAACATTGGTTTTTGGCAGATCCATGCGGAACTCAATGTACTTCGGTTTTTTGTATGCAGTGAACTGTTCTTTGCAATATGCCATTAACTGATCGACGGTGAGCGCCGGATCTTTGCGTACCACAAACAGTTTAACGGCCTCACCCGAGTTGGCATCTGGTACGCCGACACAAGCGCACTCCAATACGCCAGGGTGCAAGGCGACAACGCCTTCGATCTCATTTGGATATACGTTAAAACCAGATACCAAAATCATGTCTTTTTTACGATCCACAATCGTGGTGTAACCACGTGCATCCATAATACCGACGTCGCCCGATTTGAAGAAGCCATCGGCAGTCATGACCTTGGCTGTTTCATCCGGACGATTCCAATAACCGACCATGACTTGCGGGCCGCGGATCGCGATTTCGCCCGGTTGTCCCAAAGGTACAGGGTTGCCGTCGTCATCCAAAATCGCAATTTCAGTGGACGGAATAGGCAAGCCTATCGTGCCAGAGAATTCTTTGGTCGTTACCGGATTGCCGGTTGCAACAGGCGATGTCTCAGACAAGCCATAACCTTCAGAGATCGCGCAGCCAGTGACTTTGAGCCATTTGTCGGCAACCGCTTTTTGTACTGCCATACCGCCGCCACTACAAATTTGGTAACCAGAAAAATCCAGTTTCGCAAACTCAGGATTATTCAGTAAGCCGTTATACAAGGTGTTCACCGCCGGGAAAATATTGACTTTGTACTTGGCCAGTTCTTTGATAAAGCCAGGCATATCGCGGGGATTAGGAATCAACAGATTCAGCGCACCGATACGAGTGCCGAGCAAGCTGCAGACGGTCAACGCAAAGATATGATAAAGAGGCAAAGCGCAAACGATGGTCTTTTGTTGAGTCATATCCTGACCTTGCATACCAGGTGCAAGCCATGCTTCGTTTTGCAGAATATTGGCGATGACATTACGGTGTGTCAGCGTCGCACCTTTCGACACACCAGTGGTGCCGCCGGTGTACTGTAAAAACGCAACGTCATCGTGACCAATGCTGACAGGATTAAATGTCAGGCGCCCCGACTCTGCAAGGACTTGCTTAAAGCGAATCGCGTTGGGCAAAGAAAATGCCGGTACCATTTTTTTGATATTGCGTACGACAAAATTGACGATCATGCCCTTCAAACCGCCCAACATATCGCCCATACTGGCAACGACCACATGCTTGATCGCGGTTTTATCAATCACTTGTGCCAAGGTGTGCGCAAAGTTTTCCAGAATAAAAATCGCTTCTGCGCCAGAGTCTTTTAACTGATGCTCTAACTCACGCGGGGTGTACAAGGGGTTGACGTTGACGACGGTATAACCAGCACGCAACACGGCGGCCATCACAACAGGATATTGCAGTACATTTGGCATCATGATCGCGACGCGCGCACCTTTTGCCAGACCTTTATTTTGCAACCATGCGCCCATTTTTTGGGACAAGGTATCTAGCTCGCCGTAAGTCAGAAACTTGTCCATACAAACGTAGGCATTACGTGCCGCGTATTTTTGGAAAGCTTCTTCCAGCAATTGCACCAGAGATTTATATTGTGAAAAATCGATTTCTGCCGGTACGCCTTGCGGGTACGATTTAAGCCAAAACTTATCCATACTGTTTTCCTCGTCTCTGATTGTTGTTTGATATTCTAGGTTTATTCGGTTGACGTATGCCATGACGGAAGGTGATCAAATAGTCGATTAAGTAGCCAATTAAGCAGCTAATTATTATGCAGAAAATCTACCTGTCATTTACCGAAAATACGCCGATGATCGATGCTATCGGCTATGCGAAAACTAGGCAAGTCTTTTGCTCACTTGTTGAACTCATACTCTACAAAATTGCTGCGACGCAGCATGCAAACGCCTATTTTAAATCTCAATTTATGTCGCTAAATCAGCATCCAATATATGCTCTATATTTAGGATAACAGTGCAAATTTTGACCTATTCTCTATCCTCGCCTAATTCCCATTATCAAGCCGACTGGCGGTTTTATTTAAATCCATTTCGTGTTTTGTTTCATCTAAACAGATAAACAAACGAGGCCAAGTTCAAAGTATATTTATAGTCCATTTGCCAGCAATTCTGTGATTCACATAGAAGTAATTAAGCGCTGCATGAATACTTCGCATTGAGCTAATTGATCGAGTTCAACATATTCGTTTGGTGTGTGCGCCTGTTCAATACTGCCAGGACCACAAACCACGGTGGGAATACCTGCCTCCTGAAATAAACCCGCCTCAGTTCCATACGAGACCGCTCCGCTGGGTGGATTTCCCGCCAGGCGTGCTGCGAATTGCACTATTGCGTCGGACTCTTGCATTTGCAAACCGGGGGCAGATGCAAGCCATTCAAAATCGATACGTGCCAACGGTTCAACCGCTAACATTTGCGGTAGCAAACTAGCGGCGTAATCTTGAATCTCCTGGTACAAACTATCAGCTTTCATATTTGGTAAAGTACGCGCTTCAAATTGAAATTCGCAATCACGTGGCACGATGTTGGTCGCAAGGCCGCCTCGCATCAAGCCAGTTTGTAAGGTGCTATATGGAACTGTGTAGGCATTATCACGTTGCTCTTGCTTGGATAAGCGGTCTGCAATATCGCGAATATAGACGACAATTTTTGAGGCATATTCGATAGCGTTCACACCTTGCGTAGTGTAACTGGAATGCGCTTCGCGGCCGCGCACACAACAACGGAATCTATGCGTGCCTTTATGTGCAATGATCGGTTGCATTAATGTTGGCTCACCGACGATACAGGATGCTGGCTTCAGGCCAATTTCTTCCAGATCACGAATAAGACTACGAACCCCAAGACAACCAACCTCTTCATCGTAAGACAAGGCAAGATGTAAGGCCGTATCTTGATTTGCTGCGAGATATTCTGGAACAGCTAATAATGCAGCAGCTATGTAGCCCTTCATATCTGCTGCGCCACGAGCATAAACCCGGCCATCTTTGATCGTCGTCACAAAAGGATCTGTGTGCCAATCCTGGCCTTCAACTGGCACTACATCCGTGTGCCCGGATAAGATAATCCCAGGATTTTTGCCTTTGCCAACAGTAGCAAAGAGATTCGCTTTTTTCCCGGTGCTGTCATAAGTTAATCTGGACTCAACCCCGTACTGATCAAGATATGCTTTAACCCACATGATGAGTTCGAGATTGGAATCCCGCGAAATCGTTTTAAAAGAAACTAATTGAGCTAGTAGATCGAGTAGTTTGTGTGATGCTGTTAGCATGGTCGACATAGAATTTTCTTTATTTCGGTATTGTTTTTAAGACTCATCATTTTCTAAATCCAGACAGACTTGTGGTTCTTGCCTTAGCGATACAAGCTTGGTCGAATAATTGTTATTCAACGCATCTACTATTAATTCTATTGAGGAAAAATATCGGTTGCAGTACCCAGTCGCGTACCAGGATTTTTTTGTTCTAACTCTAGCAACGCTGCGGAATGATCGGCGCTTGGAAAACGATCTACTAGCGAACGATAAACCTTAGTGACAAGCTCCGTCATTGGCAAGGTAAGATTGGTAATCTGCGCTGCCCTCATTATATTTTCCATGTCTTTCGCCTGGCTTTTTACTTGTCCACCGGGAAGAAAATTTCGATCCAACATACGCTGACCGTGAACCTCTAAAATACGACTCTCGGCAAAACCATCCCGGAGTGCTTGGCGAACCGCAGCTGGATCTGCGCCCCCAGCCTGTGCCAAAAGTAACGCCTCAGCAACGATATTAATGCTAGCGCCGACAATCAGCTGATTACATAATTTAGCTAGTTGGCCTGTACCTGGCGGTCCGACTAGCGTTGGTTTCCCCATTGCCGATAAAATCGGTTCAACTTGTAAATAATCGACATCAGTTGCTCCAACCATAATCGCGAGGGAACCCGCTTGTGCACCAATTACTCCCCCGGATACGGGTGCATCTATAAACCGAACATTTTTCGTACCCAGCACTTCGTTAAATCTTTGCGCTTCAGCTTGTTGAGTAGAGCTCATGTCTATCCAAATCTCATGCCCATGAAGTATAGGCAAAATCTGCCGAATCATCTCATCAACGACGCTGCCATCAGCCAGCATAGTGATAATAATATCGGCAGCATGATCTGAATTTGTAATGGTCTCTATTGGTGTAGTGACGATCTCCGCTCCGAGCTCTATTAAGTTATTACATTTTTCCTTTGTTCGGTTCCAGATAGTTAAAGAAAAACCAGCTCGGAGTAAGCGCGTTGCCATCGGCTTACCCATTAAACCAATACCCAAAAAAACGACTTTAAGTTTCGCCATATAACTAATCCACTACTATGAATTGGATGAAGAAATTTCTTTTAGCAAGAATATCTTTATACTGCGATATTGAACTGCATATGTAATTGGTACAATCTCAAAATACTTTTTTCCCCTTTTATTAAGGTCGGCCTTATGAAATTATTTGCAAAAAAATCTCTTCTATGTGGCTTAGTGCTGATATCAACCCAGACGTTAGCACATGCTGTTGATTCGGCTTCGTTAGAATTCGCAACTGGCAATAAAACAAAGATGGTACGCGCAGGTGCCCAATGGAACTGGGATCAGCAATGGTTTAAATCAAACGGAACGAATGTTGGTGGCTATTGGGACGCAACATTGGCCGATTGGCGAGAAAATAATTACCAAGGTAATGGCAGCAAACAAAGTCTGGTTGATGTCGGTATTACACCTGTGTTCCGTTTGCAAAGCGACTCAAAAAAAGGACTTTACGGAGAAGCTGGCATTGGTTTGCACATGCTATCGGATATTTACGATAACAACGGCAGAACGTTTTCAACGAGATTTCAGTTCGGCGATCATATTGGCATGGGCTACGTGTTGGCGAACGGCTGGGATATTGCCTTAAAAATCCAGCACTATTCAAACGGAGGGGTAAAGCACCCGAACCCTGGGGTGAACTATGCGGTTCTGAAGGTGGGATATGCGTTTTAGAGGGAAAGAAATGCGGTGATAGATACAAGAATCTAGCGCAAGGCGTTCCACAAGAGCGTATTAGAGATAGATCAAGGAGGAAGAAGAAGAGGAGCTGCGGCTCCTTTTTATTTTCAGGAGCGGGAGGCAAGGGAAGAAGCTCTGCAAAAAGGCAAAAGCCCTTAACTCTGTGGAGTTAAGGGCTTTGCGGAATAAAAGCCTGACGATGACCTACTTTCACACTGGTTGCAGCACTATCATTGGCGCGGAGTCGTTTCACGGTCCTGTTCGGGATGGGAAGGGGTGGTACCGACTTGCTATGGTCATCAGGCATAACTTGTTGATCTGTTGAGTCACGCTATTCTGTGAGGGTCAACAAATCCAATTGGGAAGAAGCGCAGTAGCGTGTGCGGGTTGAATCGCACTAATCAATGTTTTTTTCACAGCACGCCAGACTATGGCGTGCTCTGGTGGTTGTGACTGTTGTCGAACAACTTACTGACGTAAGGTTCAGGCAAACACTTCACAAATACTTGTAACAGATAACCTGCTAAGGTTATAGG